>JAILCM010000078.1 GCA_024680155.1 Treponema sp. | reverse complement strand
AAATTTATGAAGAAAAACATTAATTTTTGTGAAGCAATTAAAGCTTCGGCAAAAAGAACTATTAAAGGTGCGGCAATTTTTGCTTTATTAATTTGTTCTGCCGCTTATTTTACAGGATGTGCTACAACTGCAAAAAATGATGCAAAAAAATCGGCAGCTACAGAAGAAGTTGCAGCTAATGCAAAACCGCCAAAACTTTACGATGCAGCAAAAGTTTTAAAAGATGAAGGTAGCGTTGAGTTTAAAGGTGTAAGTGCAGCACAAACTGTAATCGACATGAAAAACGGCTGGAATTTGGGGAATACGCTCGACGCTCCGGGAGAAACTCAATGGGGACAACCGCTTACAACAAAAGCAATGATTGATACACTTGCAGCTTCGGGAATAAAATCAATAAGAATTCCTGTAAGCTGGAACATTCATATGGATTCAAACTACACTGTAAATCCAAACTGGATGAAACGTGTAAAAGAAATTGTTGACTGGGCAATCCAGGATGATATGTACGTTATTTTGAACTGTCATCACGATAATTACAGTAATCCTGCAAAAATGCCAAAAGGTCACGGCTACTACCCTAACAAAACAAATTACGTTGAATCTGCAAAATTTGTTTACAATTTGTGGTCACAGATTGCAACATCATTTAATAACGGCTACGACGAACATCTTGTTTTTGAAGTTTTGAACGAACCAAGACTTGCGGGAACAAGCCATGAATGGTGGTTTGACCAGAATGCTTCTGAATGCAGAGAAGCCGCTGAAGTTTTGAATAAGTTGAATCAGTTTGCTTTGGATGCAATCAGAGAAACAGGCGGAAACAACCAGAAACGTTACGTTATGATTCCGGCTCACGCTGCAAGTGTTGATTCTGCAATGGCAAGTGCATTTAAAATGCCAAATGACGACGAACCTGGAAAATTAATTCTTTCGGCACACGCTTATTCTCCATATACTTTTGCAATGCAAACTCCGGGTGCAAAAAGTTTTACTCCAGCTATGAAAAATGAACTTTCGGGAACTTTTAAGCGTCTTAACGACAAATTTGTTGCAAACGGTTACCCGGTAATTATTGGTGAATACGGAGCTACAAACAAAGGAAATCTTGAAGAACGCGTAAAATGGTTTGAATATTTTCTAACAGAAACACGTAAATACGGAATTACCTGTTACTTGTGGGATAACGGAGCTTCAGAAGCTAATCCAAACCAGGGTGAAAAGTTCGGCTATTTTGATAGAAAGAATCTAAAATGGTTCTTCCCTGAAATTTTAGATACTATTGTAAAAAGTACGAATTAGATTGTAAAATACTATTGTAAAAATGTCACTTCAAAAAAAATTGGAGTGACTTTTTTTATGCAAAAATTTACTTTGATTTTTGATTTAGATTTTTCATTTTTTTATGGAGGTAAAACTTATGAAAAAGACATTTTATTTAGTAAAGAAAGTTTCTGCTTTTATGCTTGCAGGTTTGCTTTTGTTTACAGGATGTACTGGAACAACAGGAAATAGCAACGGTACTAACGGAAATACAAACAATAACGGTGGCACAGAAAACACTGATATTGACACCGGCTCCGAACTTAATCTTCCCGAATCCACCGCTGAAGATTTTGAATCAAATACAACTTCCGTTGAAATGGCAAAAAATATGGCAATCGGATGGAATCTTGGAAACACACTTGATGCAACCTACTATCAAGATTCAGAATATAACGCAGGTCTTAACACAGAGACTGGCTGGGAAATGCCAAAAACCACAAAAAAAATGATTACTGCTATAAAAAATGCAGGATTCAAAACAATCAGAATTCCTGTAAGCTGGCACAATCATATTTCAGACACATCAAACTACACAATTGATTCTGCATGGATGGCACGCGTAAAAGAAGTTGTAGATTATGCTTACAGTCAGAATATGTGCGTAATCATAAACATTCACCACGACAATATGAAAATAAGCACAATCAATTCGGCAGCAGGATTTGCACTTTCAGACAATGCAGACGTTAAGAACAAATCAAAAACATACATTAAAAACATTTGGCTCCAGATTGCAACAACTTTTGCAGATTATGATGAAAAGCTTGTTTTTGAAGTTTTAAATGAACCTCGAGACGTTGGCGGAGAATTTAAAGGTAACGAATGGTGGACAAGAAACAAAGCTATGATTGACATTATTACAGAATATGAACAGGTTGGAATAGACGCAATTCGTTCAGTAAAAGGCAATAAAAACCGCTTTATTATGGTTCCAGGTTATGCGGCAAGTGGTTCTGACATTGATCAATTAAAATTGTACACAATGCCTACAGACTCTTCAAATGATAAACTTATTCTTTCAACTCATGCTTATTCTCCATATAACTTTGCTATGAGCAATTCAACCGACAAAACATTTGGTTCCGACGATAAATCTTCTCTTGATTCTATATTTGCGGCATTAAAATCAAATTACACAGACGAAGGAATTGGCGTTGTAATGGGAGAAGCCAGTGCAAGCGACAAAAACAATCTTTCTGACCGAGTTGAATGGGCAACTTACTATTTTACAAAAGCAAAAGAAGCTGGAATTCCAGTAATTCTTTGGGATAACATGGTTACTGTTGGAACTGGCGGAGATATTAACAGCGGTGAATGCCACGGATATTACAACAGAAACGCAAACAACTGGTACTTCCCAACTATGATTACTGCAATGATGAAAGCCGTTTACGGTAAAAACTACGCGGAAACCACAAATTAAACAAATATTCTAAAAAAAATGCACCTTCTAAAATTGAACTTTATTTGACCAACTTTAGGGGTGCATTTCTTTTAGCCAGCTATTTTTTTATTTCAATCTTTTTTATCTATTTACCAACGCAACAACAGTTAATACCGATGAAATAATCGAAAGCAAGGTAGTTGCAACCGAAGCATACTGATTAAAGAAGTAACCAAAAGAATTAGTCTTTGCTTCAATATTGCATTCAGGTGTAATAACCTCTTTTTTTCTAAGTTTTCTACCATCCAAATCTCGAATCTCGACAGCATCACCTGTATTCTGAGAACGTATAACACCACCTGCAAGACCAATATAATAATCATAAGTTCTGTCAGGAATATAAGGATAACGACCAGGCTTATAAACCGCACCAGAAACTGTAACAAAGTACTGTCTAAACGGAATCATAAGCGTATCATAAGGTTCAACATTTAAATCAGAATAGAAAGTTACATCATACAAATATGTAAAAAGGTTTATTGGAATATGCTTTCCACCACGAATGATATAAGCATTTTCCAAATCACTTGTAGCACCAAAAAGCCCTTTGTTGTTTCGTGCAAACGTACCATAATTCATACCTTCTGTAATACGAACTTCCTTACGGCTTGAAGCTTCAAGAGATGTACCTTCAGAAGCATAAATTGCACCTTCAATAAAAGCTACAGGCTTAAGTTCTCGCAAAGAAGGTACATGAACTGTATCATATAAGAAAAGTTTATAATCAGATTCTATATCTTTTTCAGTAATGTAAAGAAGTCTTCCTATATTATTATTATTATTATTTTCGTCGATCAATCGACTTATTTCTATACGTGACGGATCAGCAAATTCTGTAAATCCATTTCCATAATAATTGATAAGCGATTTAATATTTTCACCTTCAAGCAATTCATAAGTTCCAGGACGTTCAACTTCACCATTAATTGCAACACGACGCTTAATTCTTCCAACAGTAATCTTTTCTCCCGAAAGAATATACGGATTCTGCTCAATTTCACCAAAACGAGAAGCTTTAAACAAATCGTATGTTCTTACAGTACCATCAATTGAAGTTACCTGCACATTTCTTGTTGAAGAATATTGTGTCAAATTACCAGAAATAATTGCTGAAAGACGACGCAAAGGCCAGGCATTTTCTTCCACTACAGATGTAACTTCACCATCAATCATAATTTTTGAAAGATACTGTCTATATGGAACAATAATTCTATCACCGGATTCCACATCATAATCACTCATTAAATCTGCTTTATCAAGAAATTCGCGAATATTAAGTGCAATTTTTTTGCCACTGCGCTCTATATAAGAATTTTCAAGATCTGAATATTGTGTATAAAGACCTTTAGTACGACGAACAAAAGTTGCATAATTTTCGCCCTTATGGAATTTAACGCTTACACTATAAGCAGTATCTGTTGGACGACTTTGTTTTACACCTTCTTCTTCATTATCTGTATCACGAACTTCTACAATACCTTCTACGATTACCGATGGAAGCAAATCCGAAAGGCTTGAAATTGTAATACTATCGCCATTATTCAAATTCAAATCCGAATCTATATCAGTCTGCGAAAGATATGTCAAATTACCGGCTACATCTTCACCATTACGATTTCGTACAAGTGTAATTCTAGTTGTATCTGCAAGCTCAGTTAATCCGCCGCCATAATATTCAACAAGATTTTTTAAGTTATCTTCTGCTACAAGTTCATAAGTACCAGGACGTTCAACCTGACCAGAAATTGTAACTTTTCGTTCCATTCTACCAACCGTAATTTTTTCACCAGCAAGAATATATGGGTTTTGTTCAACATCACCAAAACGCGAAGCTTTAAAAAGGTCGTAAGTTTTTACAGTACCATCAATTGAAGTTACCATTACATTTCTTGTTGAAGAATATGATGTTAAATTTCCAGAAATGATTGTAGAAAGCCGTCGTAAAGGCCAGGCATTTTCTTCCACTACAGATGTAACTTCACCATCAATCATAATTTTTGAAAGATACTGTCTATATGGAATAATAAGCTTATCACCAGATTCTACATTATATTCACTCTTCAAATCAGCTTCATCAAGCAATTCGCGGATATTAAGGACAATTCTTTTTCCTTTACGCTCTATGTAAGAATTTTCAAGATCTGAATACTGTGTATAAAGTCCTGTTGTACGGCGAACAAAAGTTGCATAATTTTCACCCTTATGGAATTTTACACTTACACTATAAGAAGTATCTGTAGGTCTACCCTGCTTTACGCCTTCTTCATCATTATCTGTATCACGAACTTCAATAATACCTTCTACAATGATTGACGGAAGCAAATCTGACATACTCGAAATTGTAATTACATCACCGTTATTCAATACATAATCTGAATCAATTTCTTTTTGTGAAAGATAAGTGAGATTTCCACCTTTATCTTCACTTCCACGGTTTCTTACAAGAGTAATTCGGCTTGTATCAGCAAGTTCTGTAACTCCACCACCATAATAATTCAAAAGAGTTTTTAAGTTTTCACCTTTTAAAAGTTCATAAGTACCAGGACGTTCAACCTGACCAGAAATTGTTACTTTTCTTTCGCGACGTCCAATTGTTACAACATCACCAGGACGAACATAAGGATTTTCGGAAAGTTTACCAAAACGGGTTGCCTGAAACAAATCATAAGTACGCTTTTTACCGTCAGAAGAAGTAACCAGAATTTTTCTTGTAGAAGAATAATCTGTAAGGATATTTGAAAGAACAGACGACAGTCTTGATAATCCCCATGAACGGACCTGTGTTGTTCTTGTAACTTCACCCTGTACTGTTACATAAAAAACAGCTGGCTTTGTAAGAACAAACTGAACACCACTTAATGGATAGTTTTTCATTACAATTTCTTCAACCTGTTTTTTTAAGGCCGGATAAGTTTTTCCGCGAACGTCAAGAACGGCAAGATTTGAAACACGAATTTTATACGAAGTATCTACAATCATCGTATAATTTACAGCCGTAGCATTTGCATTAAAAATAAGTTGGTATACGTCACCAGCTGTAACCATATAATTAGCTTCTGCCATTGCAAGCTGAGCAGAAAATTCAAAATCATCAGCTTTCTTTGGCTCTGTTTCTTGTGCAGCTAAAAAAGATGTGCACAAAACAAAAATTGCTAAAATTGAAATAAAATGTCTAAAACGCAAATTAATAGTCTTCATGTTAATAGTTACCTTAATGTTATATATTAAAGAAAAAATAGATAACAATCAATTACATACAAAAAAATGAAATTTTATAATTATTTCATTGCATAATATTCAATATTCTTTTGATAATATTTCACTTTACGCAATGTGTAATTACATTTATAATTACACTGAAAACAAAACTTAAACAAAGAGGCTAAAAATGGGAAACAATTATTTTAACTCAATTCCTTGGAGAGAGGCTCGTCTTCAGCTTGGTCACTGCCGCTCTATGGCTAAGGAAGAATTTGCTGACGGTGTAAACGCACTTAAAGGAAAGAAAATTGTAATCGTTGGTTGCGGTGCTCAGGGATTAAACCAGGGCTTGTGTCTTCGCGATTCAGGATTGGATGTAAGTTATGCGTTGCGTGATGCAGCTATTGCAGAAAAACGTCAGTCTTGGAAAAACGCTACAGAAAACGGATTTAAAGTTGGTAACTACGATGAAATGATTCCAACTGCCGACCTCGTAGGAAATCTTACACCAGATAAACAGCACTCAAAAGTTATTAATGACATAATGGGAAAAATGAAGAAGGGTTCTGCTTTGTGGTACAGTCACGGATTCAATATGATTGAAGAAGGAATGCAGATTCGTCCTGATATCACTGTTGTAATGTGTGCTCCAAAAGGACCTGGTACAGAAGTTTGGCACGAGTTCCAGCGCGGATTTGGTGTACCAGATCTTATCGCAGTTCATCCTGTAAATGACCCTGAAGGTAAGGGCTGGGCTTACGCTAAAGCTTTGGCTGTTGGTATGGGCGGAAGCAAGGCTGGTGTTCTTGAATCAAGCTTTGTTGCAGAAGTTAAATCTGACCTTATGGGTGAACAGACAATTCTTTGTGGTATGCTCCAGGCTGGTACAATCGTTTGTTACGACAAGATGATTGAAGAAGGAATTTCTCCTGAATATGCGACTAAGTTCCTTATGCACGGCTGGAACGTTGTAAGCGAAGCCCTCAAATGGGGTGGAATTACAAACATGATGGACCGTCTTTCTAACCCTGCAAAAATCAAGGCAAACGCAATTTCTAAAGAAATCAAAAAGCTCCTTGCTCCGCTTTACCAGAAGCACATGGATGATATTATCAGCGGTAAGTTTTCAAGCACAATGATGCAGGACTGGGCTGCCGGTGACAAGGATCTTCTTGCATGGCGTGAAGATACTGGTAAACTTCCATTTGAACAGAACAAGGAATCAAGCGAAGAAATCAGCGAACAGGAATATTTTGACAAAGGTATTCTTCTTGTTGCTATGGTTAAAGCTGGCTGTGAACTTGCATTCGAAACTATGGTTGATGCAGGAATTAAACCAGAATCTGCTTACTACGAATCACTCCACGAAGTTCCTCTTATTGCAAATCTCATTGACCGCAAACGTCTTTACGAAATGAACCGCGTAATTTCTGATACTGCAGAATACGGATGTTACCTCTTTAGCCGCGTTGCCGCTCCAATGATGGCAAAAGACCTTATGCCAAAACTCCACACCGACGTAATTGGTAAGGGCCTTGAACTTAAGGATACAGGCGTGAACAACGCAGAACTCGTTGCCGTAAACGCAGAAATCCGCAACCACCCAATCGAAGTTGTAGGTCGCAAATTGCGTGAGTATATGACAGCAATGAA
>JAILCM010000003.1 GCA_024680155.1 Treponema sp. | reverse complement strand
GTATTCGCCTGTTTCCATTAAGAAAAAGCCTTGCGGAGTAGTGTGCTCTGCAATTTGAGGCATTAAGTTTCTTATTATTTCAAGTCCGTCGTCGGTGTCGGATTTGTCGCCGGTGATTGTGATGTCGCCGTCGAGGGCAAGGCGTGGTTCGCTGCGGCCGTCTTTTAAAAGTTCGTCGGTAAGGGAAGACGGAACATAAGGCGGATTTGTAAGAACGGCATCGAACTGGTAGGGGAGCATTTCGAACAGATTACTTTGAACAAAACGGATTTTTTGGCGGAGGGTGGTTGCGGGGGCGGCAAGATTGTGCGAGCCTGAGTTTGAATCTGCGGCGTAAGATGGTTTTTCCGCGCCAAGAACAGTGTCCGCATTTTTTTTTGCAACTTCCAGGGCCTTCTGGCTTATATCAACAAGTGTAAATTTAGGCAGCCGTTCCAACGGAATTTTTTTATCCTGATAAAGCGATTTTAAAACTGAAATTCCTATGCACCCGCTTCCTGTGCACATATCGCAGACGGTAAGAATTTTGTCTGGGTTTGCTAAGATCTTTTCTTCCAAAAATAAAACTGCTTTTTCCACTAAAACTTCGGTGTCGGGTTTTGGAATGAGTACATCGGGATTTACATAAAAATCGTAGCCGTAAAATTCTTTTTGATTTGTAATGTAGGCGATGGGAAGGCCTGTCTGGCGTTTTTTTATTGCTTTTTCAAGAAGTTCGAGTTTGTCTGCCGGAATTTCCTGATTTTGATTTAAAAGAAGATGTGTTTTGTCTAGGCTTAAAAAATGGCAAAGGAGAATTTCTACATCGAGGGAAGGGGTGGAAGATGCAACGAAAGCTGGAGTTTGCGAAACTGCGCTGTTATGTTGTGATTCTGGTTGTGTAAGTGATTTTATTGCTCGGGATTTAAATTCTCTTATTGTCATAATACGTTTCGGGGCGTTGCGGGGTGTCCCCGCTAGTGGGGGTAGGAGGCAACGAAGTGCCGACGAGGGGGCGGCGTCCCCCTCCTTTATCCTAAAGCTCTGTAATATCTGCGGCAAGTTGTTCTTCTTTGGCGTAAACGTTCAGGGCATCGAGCATATCGTCCATGTCGCCCATCATAAAACTTGGAAGGTTGTGGGCACTGTAGTTGATGCGGTGGTCTGTTACGCGGTCCTGCGGGAAGTTGTAAGTGCGGATTTTTTCGGAACGGGCACCTGAACCAACCATGCTTGAACGTGCTGCAGCTCTTTCTTCCTGTTTTTTGCTTTCTTCAAGGTCGAACAAGCGAGCACGCAATACGCGGAATGCCTTTTCCTTATTTTTAATCTGAGACTTTTCATCCTGCTGAATAACAACAATACCTGTTGGAATATGGGTAAGACGAACGGCTGAGTCTGTTGTATTTACACACTGTCCACCTGGTCCTCCGGCACGCATTACATCTACACGTACATCGCCTGGTTTAATTTCGATTTCGGTTTCTTCGGCTTCCGGCAAAACTGCAACGGTTGCTGTAGAAGTTTGTAGACGGCCCTGGCTTTCGGTTGCAGGAACGCGCTGTACACGGTGAACTCCAGATTCCCAGCGAAGGGTTCCGTAAACAAATTTTCCACTGATTGAAGTTACTATTTTGTTGAATCCGCCAACTTCTGTTTCCTGGGCTTCCATTGTTTCTGTTTTCCAGCCTTTGCGGTCTGCAAGATGTGTGTACATTTCCCAAAGGTCGCGTACAAAAAGACTTGCTTCATCTCCACCTGCGGCAGAACGGATTTCCAAAATAATGTTCTTTTCATCAAGAGGATCTGGCGGAACAAGTTTTAATTTAATGTCTTCTTCGAGTTTTGGCTGACGTTCTTCCAGTTCTTTAAGTTCTTCACGTGCCATTTCGCGCATTTCGGCATCGTCTTCGTTGGTAATCATTTCTTTTGCGTCTTTAATTCCTGTCAGAACTTTCTTGTATTCGTCGTAAAGAGCACAAAGTTCGGTAAGATAACCGTGTTCGCGCATTGTGTCTTTGTATTTTTTTGCATCCTTTACAAGATTAGGATCCATTACAAGTTCGTTTACTTCTTTTAAACGATTTTCGCATTCATCAAGTTTCTTAATCAAATCCATAAAGCGTAGTATAGCATTTTTGGGGGAATTGGTATATTGGTATGCTTAAAAAATGTGTTAGAAATGTGAGTTTATTCTGAAATCTTTGCTAAATCTTGCTATTTTTTGCGGTATACTGTATAGTTGAAACTCGTTTTACATCAAAAGAGTAGAAAGCCAGGGTTCGTTTTTGAGACAGGAGTCTCGCGGCCATTTATGAACTTTGCTTTCGTGGTGATGTGAAAGTAGAGGATTAAATGGATACAAATGAATTAACCGACGCTTTTGAAGAAAAAGCTGTAGTTCCGGCTGAAAACCAGGCACAGGAACTTAATAATGTCGTGTCTGAAGAAAATTCTGACACTGTAACTTTTGAAGACCTTGGGCTTGATGAATACACCCTTAAAGCAATTGAACGAAAAGGCTTTGTAACTCCTTCTCCAATTCAGGTTCTTGCAATTCCACGACTTTTAAACGGTGATACAAACTTAATTGCCCGCGCACGAACTGGTACTGGAAAAACTGCGGCATTCGGATTACCAATCATTCAGTCAATCAGAGAAAAATCTGACAATGTACAGGCTCTTATTCTTGAACCAACACGAGAACTTGCAATGCAGACTTGCGAAGAAATGAAATCTTTTTCGGAAGGTGATTTGCCGCGTACAACTGTTCTTTATGGCGGTGCTTCTTATGTAAACCAGATTCGCGAACTTAAACGTGGCTGCGAAATTGTAGTTGGAACTCCTGGCCGAATTAAAGATCATCTTGAAAGAAAAACTCTTGATTTGAGCAAAATTAAATATTTTATTCTGGATGAAGGCGATGAAATGCTCGATATGGGCTTTATTGACGATATCCGCGAAATTTTTGAACAGGCAAATCAGGATGCAAGAATTCTTTTGTTCAGTGCTACAATGCCAGCCCCTATTCTTAAAATTGCCGCAGACTTTATGGGCGAATACGACATTATTGAGGAAGAAAAAGTTATTGATGAAGCTCTTTTGATTGACCAGAAATACTGGCTTGTAAAAGAAAGCGAAAAAATTGAAGCTTTGGTTCGCCTTATTGATATGTCGCCTGATTTTTACGGAATTGTTTTTACAATGACAAAGATG
>JAILCM010000275.1 GCA_024680155.1 Treponema sp. | reverse complement strand
AGTTTCATCAAAACCATTGCCAATTACACGAACAAAATACATTCCACGAGCTACAGCCGAACCAGATTGATTTTTTCCATTCCAAGTAAATTTGTGGTTTCCGGCAGAAAGATTGCCTCTAGAAAGATAAGTTACAACATTCCCATCTACAGTCATTATAAATACGCGAACTTTTCCGGCAGAAGGATTTTGAATTTCTACAACTGTTTTTTCACCTTTTAGAGGATTGATTACATTGTTCAAAATTGTAACTCCGCCGCGCTGACTTGTAAGATTTTTTAGCTTAAATGACCATAAATCAAAAGAAGTAATGTCTTTCTCATTTTTTAATCTTAACGCAAACAAAGGAAATTTCTTAGAACTTGTAAGATAAGAGCCTTCGTTTTCGACATCAAGTTCTGGTGAATGAACAATCTCTACTGTTTTTCCATCCGAATCTGTAAGACCAAAAAGGAACGAAATTTGCGCGCCACTAGACCAATTTGAATAAATTGAAGAATCAAGTTCGAATTTTATAGTTGATTCATCTTCATCCAAAATCGAATCCGCGGGACTTAAATAATTAGAATTATTTTTTGAAGAAAGTGCCTTAAACACTAAATCAGAAAAATCAGGAAGTTCAGGAAGCCAAATTCGTTTTGATTCACCTAAATCTGAATTATATTGATCCGACGCTGAACCAGAAATAGCTTTATCGGAAAGATAGACAATATATGAAGTGGCGCTTGATTCTGATTCCGTGCCATCATTTACAGAAGCGACAATTACAAGTTTTTCTGAATTTTCATCATCACTTTGATCTGGAAGCTGTAAAGTTCCATAATTTGCCTGTTCCAAATTCCAATCATGAACCGCCCAACTTGAATCCAAATCAGAAGCGAGAATTCCATCTTGAAGTGTAAGCGAATCGTTGTAAGCGTAAAGTGGATTTATTGCATTCACCGCAAAATCAGAAAGTGCATGTGCCGAATAAATTGGCATAAAATTTCCATTTAAATCCTGAATTGCATCAGGAGTTTTTAAGCGAATATAAAGAGTTTTTACATCTTCGAGAGTTACGTTGCGGTTAAGATAAAATTTTACACACGTAAAATCAGAATCTGCTTCCCCATAACTTATAAATTCTGGCGTATGATTTGTGTCTATAGAAAGATCGGCGCAAATAGAAGCCTGTCCATTATCTATAGAAACAAAATCGAACGATTCTGCAAAATTAACTGAATCTTTTACAATTTTTTTTACAAAAACAACAAAAAGTTCATTATTTCCGATTGGAGCAATTGTAAGATTAAAATCTGGAGAAGTTCTGTCGATTGTTGTAAAACTTGCACTTTTTAGTCGATTTCCTGCCAAATCAGTTATATAAGCCTTACTTTCATCGTAACTTACAGAAAAAATTGTATCAAGTTTATATGATGAATTGTTGAGCGCAATGCCAAAATACGGACTATCGGATGGAGGAACTGAACGTCGTTTTCCAGATGTTCCTGTAAATAAAACTGACGATGCTGAAGGATAGATTATATTCGCAAAATTTTGGGGCTCAGATTCAGAACCTTCAACTTTATAAGTAAACGCTGATGACGCTGATGCTAAAGTTGAAAAACGAAGGCCGCCGCTTGTTCGAATTGATTCATCATCTTCAAAAGGACGCGCGCCACCAAAAATATCAGCACAATAAGAAAAATCTTTGTAAAGACTAGCAGAAGTACCAGAAACATTTTTTGTCCATCCTTTTTCTGTGCACCAAAAGGCAATATCATTATTATCAAAAGTCGGCATATTGTCAAAAACGTGGAATTCAATTCTATCAAAAGTTGAAGCTTCTCCAGTTTTATTTCCAGTCGCTTCCGCCTGATAATTGCCAGAAATAAGTGACTTATTCCAAGTTTTAGACGCATAACGAACGGGCGCAAATCCTGGCGCGGTTACATCCCACTCGCCGTAAATACCATCTTTTTCGCTATTCACAGTAACTTCTTTATTATCGACAGCATAAATTTCCTGATCATTTCCGCATAAATCGGTTACGGTTTTTGCAGTTACCGCTGGTGAAATATCAACCGTTCCGCTTGGCGTTATCGCTTTTTCTATGTATCCAACCCACTTTTTATAGGTGTTTCTATTTACATCCTTAACTTCGTCTTTTGTGTAACCGGCAATGCTTATACAAAGTGAATAAGGATCTTTACGATAAAGGGTATTCATCAATTTGTCTGATCTACCCGCAGTTGCAGTATGAATTTGTCCATTTTGAATTGTCGCAAGAGCCGAAAAAGTGAGTTCACCTTCATTTGTCCACGAAGTTCCCGAAAGTGCGCCAAGGGCATTTGTAACTTGAATATTTTCTATTATTGAAGTGTTTTCTGTAAAATTAATTACGTTATTTTTTGTTCCGCTAAAATTTACCGGCTCCGAATATCTAAATTCCAAAAAATTATGTGCATCGTAAGAATGTTGACTTTCTGCAGTACCGTCATTTTGTTCATGAATTTCCTGCCCCGCCCTAACTGAATAAAGCACTGGTCCAGTTTTATCTTCAACATTTATATAAATATCGTCATCTGTATAATCTTTGATTCTTGTTCCCCAAATATCTGTAAGAACTGACTGCTGATTTTCTCCAGTACCAATCGAAGACGGAATTTTTAGATAAGGTTTTGCAGATTTGTGAGTTCCATCGCGGTCTGTAGATAGTTCGCCGCCAGCAGATTCGCCGGTTGCATCAGTATTCCATGATTCTGAAGCTTTAAGATAAAAAGAATTTGTTATATTTTTGTTAGAAGGAATTTCATTTTGACAATCTGGATCGGAATAAATTTTGTTAAAACTATATTCTTTTTCGTCATCCCTATCCCCATATTTTATATAAGAAAGAAGTCCATTAAGTTCACCATTTTTATTGCGAATTTCTCTATTAAATTCAACATAGATTACATTATCGCGAACTGTGTATGCATTTGTGATTTCGAGAGGATCAAAATTCCAATTTGTATTCCCTTCTTCATCATTACAATTATAAGCAGGCATATAAACAGTATTATTAGACGAAGAAGTTTCATCGTGACATTGTATTTCGCAGTTTTTAACATCACACTTATAACATTCTGCAAATCTTTTTGTTGCATCGGTAATATCACAAATAGCAATATACCATTTTAAAGAACTTATTAAAGAAACTCCATTTGCATAAAAATTTTTACCAGCATAAAGCCTAGCCCTAAAAGCTGCTGTTACACTTCCTGCAAAACCAGATTCTATAGTAGAAAGTAGAGTTCCATCAGGCATAGTGGATAAAGTAGAAAAATCAGTACGAGACAAATTACAAGAAGCAAGTCTTTTTTGTTTGTAAGGATATTGTGAATCATACTTAGAACCAAGAAGGACAATATCTTTTTCTGCCAAGATTGAAGAAGAAGCTCCTAAATTAAGAGAACCATTATATAAAACAAGATTATCCACTTTTATCGAAGATTTACGAGGTATTTTTATAACATCCAAAGTATCTATTATTAAATCGCCATTTATCGTAATGTTTATTGCGGAATTATCTGCCCCAAAGTATAAAGGTTCTTCAGCAGGAGAAGGACAGAAAATATAAACATCAGTTTTTTTGGAATCATCTGTGGCAGAACCAAAGGTAAGAGGGCTAAGAGAGCTACCTGTGTAGTTAAGTTTTCCATCAAGCATAAAGCCTTTTTTAGCAATAATGGTAATATTAGAAACATCAGCTCTAGTACAAACAGCGCGAATATATCCGTCTACAGTTACACTACCTGAAAAATTTATAGTTGAAGCTTTACAAATAAAATTTCCAGAAGCCGTAACAGTGCCAACTGTTATTGTTTGCGCAGAAGTTCCATTTAATTCAAGAGTTTGAATCGATAATGTGCCAGAATTATTAAACTTTCCAGTACAAGAAATATTTTTTGAAGAAGTAAGAGTTGCACCAGATTTTATTTCAAGAGATTTTACAGTTATGTCTTCTTCAATGATTGGATAATTTGTACAACCAGAAGGAATTTTTATATCAGAAGTTTCCAGATCGCTTATTGTAGAAATTCCAGTCCAGTTTTCAAAATTATTCCAGGAAGAATCTATTTCGCCTGTCCAATCCGCACTCCACGCCGAAGTTGCAACACAAAATATAAAAAAAAGTGGGAAAAATCGTAAAAGTTTATTTTTTAAACAAAAAAATCCGTTCATACTTTATTCCGTGTATTTATAATAACACACTTTTGTATCGGCATGAACGGATTTATGGGTTAGAATTTATTTTTTAAAGAAAGCCGCAAACGGATTGTAAGCTTCTCCGTCATCATCCTGGCTTGAAAGATATTTTGCAGCAGTTTCGTCCTGTTCTTTTGAACTTGCAGGAACCAAAGAAATTCTCTTTGCCGCAGCGTCAATTTTTTCTACAACAACGCTCATTTCCTGACCGATTTTATAAACCTTCTTAAGATTTGTGTTTGCGCTTACATTTTCAAGCTCAGAAACATGAACAAGGCCGTCAATTCCCTTATCAAGATTTACGAACAAACCAAAATCTGCAATGCGTACAATTTTTCCAGTGATTTTTGTACCGACAGGCAATTTCTGGCTTACATTTTCCCAAGGATCAGCTTCAAGCGCTTTTAAACTTACACTCACGCGCTCATTTTTCCAGTCTGTATGCAAAACTTTTACTTTAAGCTGCTGTCCAACTTCAACAACATCGCCCGCATCACTAACACGGTCCATAGAAAGTTCACTGATAGGAAGCAAAGCACGGAAGCCCATAATATTTACAAAAGCACCAAATTTTTCAATCGATTCAACAGTCGCTTCAACAATTGCACCCTCAGTAATCTGAGAAGCAAGAGTTCCAAGTTTTTGAGCATATTCACTTTCGCCAATCTGACGGTTAGAAACAAGAATATCTTTTCCATCATTTTTGTACTCAGTAATCATAAAAGTAAGATGCTTTCCAACATAATAAGAAGGCTCTTCCTTTTTCTTAAAGCCCATCTGCGAATAAGGACAGAATGCACGGGTTTCGCCAATTTTTACATCGTAACCGCCCTTGCGCTCACCTTCTACAACACCTTCAACAGGAATGCCTTTTTTGTAAGCATTTTCAATTAAGGTTTTATCTGCCTTTCCGCCGCTGATTTTTGTAGTAAAATGCATTTCTCCACCAGCCTCGCCAGTAAAGTAAACCTTAATTTTGTCGCCCTCTTTTACAGAAACATTTCCGTTTTCATCTGCAAGTTCAGCCCTATCAAGAACGCCTTCCGATTTTGCGCTCAAATCCAAAAAAATTGTAGTGTCGGTTACGGCAACGATTGTAGTTTCCAATGCCTCGCCAATTTCAAATCTATTTTTCATAAAAATCCTCGCCAAAATTATTTAGGAGGGGGAAGTCTCCCCCTGCGCCTCATCTAAAGAATCGGCTACCCCCTCTGCGGGGAGAATCAATGTATCCAGTTTTTGCATTGCAAAAACTGGAGGCGCAAGTAGAATATACTTACAATTAAATAAACACAGAAACTTGCGCCCCCCGCAACGCCCCGGTTTAAAAGTTTCCGCTTCGTCGCAAAAGTTCCATACAGGTTCTTCCGTTGTGGTAACTTGTTTTCCAGTTGCCGCCGCGCGATTCAGCCAATATTGGTTCGCCGTTTTCGTCAAGGCTTGCCCACCATTCGCCGTTTGTTTTATCAACCTGATGATTTTTAATCCAGTCCCACTGTTTTAAGCAGGCTTCAACGTATTTTTCGTCGCCGGTCATTTGCCAGGCATTATAAAAACCGTTCATTGCTTCTGCCTGATTCCACCAGACTCTTGTACGGTCGCGCTTTTTTCCACCGTCGCACAAGAAATTTTCCATACAGCCGTTTTTGTGGTCAAAGCCTTCATCTAAAGCAACTTCTGCAACTTTAATTACAGTGTCGCGGATTTCTTCTTTTAATTCTTCGTCATTAAGTTCGCAGGCCGCTTCCCACAAAAGCCAGCTTGCTTCAATATCGTGGCCATAAGAAATTTCATCACTAAGAAGGTTCCAGTTCATATCAAAGAACATTCCAAGATGAGCGTTCGGCTGTAAGATTTTATCTACAGAAACTCGAACCAGTGCCGCAAGTGCGTCTCCAACTTCTGCCCGAATTGACTTTGCATCACTAAACACAACCGGAAGCGTTCTGTAAAGATTTGTATAAGCTTCCATTACATGCAGGTTAGTATTCATAGATTTTGGACAGTTCATATCTTTTGGAGAAAGAATCATGTCGTCGGTTTCTTTCCAGTCGATTGCACGTGCTTCTACATAACCACCGTCTTCTGGGTCGTAAGCGTAAGTTTCAAGCAGATTAAAAAGGTCGAGCGCGAAATTCATTGCTTCTTCGCATTCTTCACCTTCTCTAAGCTCTTTCACTGCGGCCGCATATTCACTCAGACCGTAGCAGCAGAAGGCTTCGCCATAGATTTGTTTTTTGCTGACAGCAGGTTTTCCATCGGGCATAACCGACCAGTAAACACCGCCATTTGTTTTGTCCCAATATTTATTTGTAATAACATCGTAGGCAAAATCGGCCATTTCAAGAAAACGGGCATCTTTTGTAAGACGGGCAACTGCACTGTAAGTCCACAAAAAGCGCGAAGTCATTACGATTGAACGCTGAATTTTTGCATCCGGTACATTGTTATTGTCGATTGCACCAAAAAATCCTTCATTACCAGAAGTTGTATCGCGGGAATATTTTTGCCAGTAAGGAAGAATGTCATTAAAAAGTTCGTCTTTGATTGAATTATAAAAATCGGGAGAAAAATTATTCATAGTTTTAATTATAGCGGGGAGCGCATAGTTTCCGCAAGTACAAAATTTCTTCTGAGCAATTTCTGCGATGCTCAGCAAGTTGTAGCAACAGCCTAATCGATTTTTATAAGATAAGTTGCAACTTCGTTCAGATACATCGGCTCTTTGCTAACAAGACCTTCCATAATTTTGTTTACAATTTCTGGACTGTTAGATTTTAGGGCTGCAATGTCGGAACTGTCAAAATCAAGTTCTTCTTTTAACTTTCGGGCAACGGCTTTGTCAAATTCATCCTGATAAGCCTGATACGTCATAGAAAGTTCACCGGCAGAATTGAAAGTTTCGTATTTTTCGGAAAACAAAATTGCGGTAAGAGTTTTTAAAATATTAGAAAGACGAGCATGCCATGGAATTTTTGCCGATTCAGTATTGCGCATAAAAACCATGACAGCTGTAAATTTAGAAGAGAGTTTAGTTCCATCAAAGAAAAGTTTAGTTACGTCCTGCAAAAACTCTTCAAAATCATCCTGAGTAGAATCTGTAGTTTGCCAATACCCCTGACAATATCTTACAGTTTCAAACACGACCAAATCATAAAGCTTTTCATATTGAATCATTTTGCACCCTCTTTTTTAGATATTCCAAAGCATTATACCACAGATAAAAAGAAAAGAAAGCAATTTAAAACCGTGAGTCTAAAATTTATTTTATTTAAAATTTATTGAGTGAAAGTTACATAGAAAAGTTTTTACCAAGATAAATTTCGCGGGCAAGTTCACTGTTAAGAATTTCTTCTTTTGTTCCCTGCAGCATGATTGTTCCGGTATTTATGATGATGGCTCGGTCTGTTATTTCAAGAGTATCGCGAACGTTGTGGTCTGTAATAAGAATTCCAATTCCACGTTCAGCAAGAAGATGAATTACACTTTTGATATCAGCAACTGCAATCGGGTCAATTCCGGCAAACGGTTCATCCAAAAGCAAAAATTTTGGTTCAATAGCAAGAGAACGGGCAATTTCGGTACGACGACGTTCACCACCAGACAAAGTAAAGGCTTTTTGTTTGCGGATTCGTCCGATTGAAAATTCTTCTATTAAATCTTCAAGTCGCTGCTTTTTTTGTTTATAAGTTAAATCTTTACGGCGTTCAAGCACAGACCAGATGTTTTCTTCTACTGTAAACTTTTTAAAAACTGAAGGTTCCTGTGGCAAATAGGAAATTCCAAGCTGAGCGCGTTTGTACATTGGTAATTTTGTGATGCAGCGGTCATTTAAGAAAACTTCGCCATTAGTTGGATGATAAAATCCTACAACCATGTAGAAAGTTGTTGTTTTTCCAGCTCCGTTCGGACCAAGCAAACCAAGAACTTCACCAGTCGTCATTGAAAAATCAACTCCGCGAACAACCTGTTTATGCCCAAATGATTTGTACAAAGAAGAAACGCGGAGAACATCTTTGCCGTCGGAAGAAGGAGCTGATGACTCTGTAACTGCCTCTGTCTGAGGTTCTTCGTTATTTTCATTTAAATTGTCGCTCATTGTTTTGCCCCTTTGGATGAATCTTTTGGAGTATTGGTGTCTTTTGTTGAGCCAGCATCTTTTTGTATGTCGCCGTTAGCCGATGAATCAGATTTTTCGTCCGCATTAGTTGTAGAATCAGACTCTTTATCCGGTGCATTTTCATCAGGATTTGAATTTTCAACTGGAACTGAATCTACATTCTGA
The DNA here is from genome assembly GCA_024680155.1 of Treponema sp. Taxonomy (GTDB): domain Bacteria; phylum Spirochaetota; class Spirochaetia; order Treponematales; family Treponemataceae; genus Treponema_D. The sequence continues at coordinate 8,834 of JAILCM010000275.1, read as the reverse complement.
TTTGCATTTTGTTCAGAGTTTTGATTATTTTTTGGCTCCTCTTTTTTGCCAGAATCAACAACAGAACCGCGGACATTTCCTGCAAGAGTGATTGCCTGAGTATCAAGATTAAGCGAAATCTGCTGTGCACGGAACGTATCAGACTTTTGTTTTACCTGCGCATTTCCTGAAATATCGAGCATTTTGTCTTTTTTAAGATAAACGGCATAAGCACCGGAACAAATATTATCTTTTTGAGTAAGATTTACCTGAATCTGCAAAATTGCAACATCAGTATCCTGATTATATTCTATAATCTGAGCTTTTGCAGAAACATCATTTTCGGAATCTACAAGATTTACATCACCTTGAAGCCGGGCGATTTTTGTAATACGGTCAAAATCAAGCTCGCTGCATTTGAATTCCATTTTTGTTTCAAGATTTTTTCCGTTTACATTTCCTACTGCGCGAATATTTTTGTAATCCTCGCCAGAAAGTTCAATTAAATCAGCAGTGATTTCCATTGTTTCTGTTAAAATGTACGCGCTACCAACAAGTCTTGTATCAGAAGAAGAATTTCCAGCCTGCCCAGACATTGAATCTGCCGAAAAAGCAATTTTTTCTGCAAAAAGGACGGAGAAAATACACGTAAATATTACAAAATAAGCGATAAACTTTTTCATTTTGTTTCTATATCCCCGGTAACCGCTCCTGTGAACTCAAAAGTTTTACTGACTCCGCTCGCAGAAAATCCGCTTCCATAAATTATAGTATCATCTTTTTGAATTTTTACAAAATCTGAACGACCACTTGTAAGCTGCTCATTTTTTTCATTCCAGCGCAAAATATCGGCATAAAAATATGTATTCTGGTCTTTTGCATACAAAGTGATGTTACCGTAAAGTTCATACAATTTTTCATCAAGATTAATATAAATATAATTGCACGAACCTTCTGTGGTCAATTCCTGCTTGTCGTTATAGGCCTTAAAACTTACGTTCTTTGCAAAATTCTGGGGAGAATTCTCGTATTTTTCAATTTCGGCTGCAGAAAGTTCAACCGTACGTTTATTATTTTCGTAACGAAACATTTTTGCTTCTTTAAATACAAATTCTGGAACTCTCTCGCTTGCAGAAACTTCATCATCATATTTGAGAGAGCACCCCGAAAAAATTGCAATTGTAAAAATCAGAAACAAAAACTTTTTCATCATTCAACCAAACGAAAAAAAATCGCTGGAATTTCAACTGAATTTCCAGCTAATTTTTAATTCCAAAAACTAGAAATCCTGCTTGATTTTATCGGCATCCTTACCTTTATCTTTTTCGCGGATTTCTACACGACGGATTTTTCCACTGATAGTTTTTGGAAGTTCCTTTACAAACTCATAAATACGAGGACATTTGTACATTGCGGTATTTTCTTTTGCAAAGGTAGAAATTTCAATTTCCATTTCTTTAAGGTCTTTCTTTTCGTAAGCTGGAACAAGAACAATAGTTGCCTTTACAGCCTGACCACGTTTAGGATCTTCAACACCAGTTACCGCACATTCCATTACTGCAGGATGTTTTTGCAAGATTGATTCAACTTCAAAAGGACTGATTCTATAACCTGAAGATTTGATGATATCATCCTTGCGGCCGACAAACCAGACATAACCATCATCATCTTCGTAAACATTATCGCCTGTATGATAGTAACCGCCATCAAAAGCTTCGGCAGTAAGAGTTACGTCTTTGTGGTAACCGATTAAAAGCCCGAAAGGATGGCCCTGATCTACGCGGATACAAAGTTCTCCAACTTCTCCAACCGGAACAGGTTTATCATTCTGATTAAGAACTTTTACATCGTAAGCAGGGGATGGACGGCCCATTGAACCAGGTTTTACAGGAGAATCCATAAAGTTTCCGCAAATTACTGCTGATTCAGACTGACCATAACCTTCGTAAATGCGTTTTCCTGTCTGTTCAAGCCATTTATCGTAAACTTCGTCATTCAAAGCTTCGCCCGCAGTACTGAATCGTGTACATTTGCTCAAATCATATTTAGAAAGATTCTGGCGAACAAGGAAGCGGTAAACTGTTGGTGGCGCACAGAATGTTGTAAGTCCGTATTTAGAAATTAAAGTAAGCATTTTATCCGGCTTGAGCATGTTCATATCGTAAACAAACTGAGCGGTTCCACAAATCCACTGACCGTAGATTTTTCCCCAGCTTGCTTTTGCCCAACCAGTATCTGCAATTGTAAGATGAAGTCCGTCATCAACCACACAATGCCAGTATTTTGCAGTAATGATATGTCCAATAGGATATGTAAAATCATGCAAAACCATTTTTGGATAGCCCGAAGTTCCAGATGTAAAGTACATAAGCATTGGATCGTTATTGTGAGTAGCGGCATCTCCAACCGGACGAGGGAATTCTGGATCAAGCTGTTCATATTCTTTGTGGAAATTTACCCAGCCTTCACGGTCATCACCAACTGTAACAAGATATTTTACAGTAGGAGATTTTGGCATTGATTTTTCAATTTCTTCCTGAACGTGCGGATTTCCGTAAGAAATAATCATTTTTACATCAGCAGCGTTGTTTCGGTATTCAATATCTGACTGAAGAAGCTGATCACTTGCGGCAATTGCAACTGCTCCAATTCTGTGCAAAGCAGGAAGAAGGAACCACCATTCATAGCGGCGGCGGAGCATGAGCATAACCATATCGCCTTTTTTAATTCCTTTGAGTGTAAGCCAGTAAGCAGCACGCTTTGATTCGCGAGAAATATCTGCAAAAGTAAAAGTTTTAGCTTCAGTTGAATTATCGTCAATCCAAACAAGAGCTCGTTTTTCAGGAGCTTCGCGGGCATAGCGGTCTACAATATCGTAAGCAAAGTTGAAATTCTCTGGAGCTTTTAGGCGGCAATGAGCCTTCAAATCATCGTAATCTTTAAAATCTCTATCCTCTTCCAAAAAATAATGTGAAAGTTCCATATATTTACTCCAATAAATTATTAGCGTTCAGTATAACAGTTTTACAAATTATATGCAAACTTCCTTCACCTACACAAACTCCCCACCCTAGCACCAGTCACTCAAAATCAATATACTAGCTGCATGAGCGAACGATGTTACAAATGTTTTAAGCCGGCGAATTCGTGTTTGTGCCGTTTTACAAAAGAACTTGATACTGGAATTAAATTTGTTTTTTTGATGCACCCAAAAGAAGCTAAAAGGCAGCGAACTGGTACCGGAAACCTTGCTCACATAAGCCTGAAAGATTCAGAAATTATTGTAGGACTGGATTTTTCTAAAAATATGCGGCTGAATGAACTTTTGAACAATAAGCGGTATTTTCCTGTAATGATGTACCCGGGTGAAGATGCATGGACTGCCGGTAAAGAAGGATTTGGAGAAACTTTGAACGGACGAACGCTTTTAGTTTTGATTTTGGATGCTACATGGTTTTGCTCTCGCAAGATGATTGAACATAATCCTTTTTTGTTGGAGCTTCCGCGGGTTTCTTTTAGCGGCCAGTACCGTTCGATTTTTACTTTTAAGCATGAACCTAAGCCGGAATACATTTCTACTATAGAAAGCTGCTATTATTTTATAAAAGAAATGCAGAGTGCGGGACTTGTAGATAAAGCTCTTGAACCTGAACCTTTGATGACAGTTTTTAAAGAGATGATTAGTTTGCAGCTTAGGGCGGAAAACGAACGCATTCTTGGAATAAGGCCGAATTCACACAATTACGATGCAAAATACAACAAACTGCGCGAAATTCCAAAGTTTGATGATTAATTTATGCGTGGCGTCGAGTGGAATGGCGAGGCGCACAAGTTGGTGTAGCGATTTTTAATCTTTGTATGGCTTTACGCCAACTGCCTTGTATTCGCCGTTCAAATAGCCAATCATAGCTTCTAGTGAATAATCACAACGCCAGCTGTAAGATATAAGAACTGTATCTGCCCAATCAAACTGGTCGGCCAGAGTTGGAGCCATTGCACACAAAACAATCACACGTTTTTTCTTATTCTTTAAATAATTTGCAATTAGCGCATGATTTTCATTTGAAACACAAACAACAATGGTATCGTAACCGCCAATAAATCCATCCAGCTGGTCTATTACCCATTGAGCTTCGTTTGGACCGGCATCATATTTTACGTAAAACTGTCCGGTATTCTTGTAGCGTTGTTTTGCAGCGGTAAAAAATCGTTCCATCGAGCCAATCAAAAAGATACGACCTGCTTTTTCTTGAGTAAGAGGATAAGTTTCTGCTTTATTCACTGTAATTGAACGACAGGCTTGTTCCAAAAAGAATTTTTCACCTTCTTTATCAGGAATTGCATTATCAACTGATTCAGAATCTGGGTAAAGAGGCGCATATCCTTTTGTTTTAAAATAATCCAGTTTAAGTTTTATCACACGATAAGCGGCATCTTTTACACGTTCATGAAATTCAGGACTTGTAGACATTAAATCAAGATTTTTTGTCCAAAGTGAATCATTTAAGCGCGGAGTTGTAGAAGAAAGAATGATGTCGTTTCCGGCTTCGAGTGCCATTTTAAAAGCGTTTGACATTGTCTGGGCGTATATTGTAGCACCAACCATCATCATATCGTCGGTAATAATAATTCCTTCGTAACCAAGCTGATTTCTGAGCAAATCCGTAAGAAAGAATTTTGAAAGAGAAGCAGGAGCCCCGGAAGTATCGATTTTTGGGTAACTTAAATGCCCGGACATAAGAGCCGGAACTTTTTCTTTTATAAGATACAAATACGGCACAAGTTCGCGGTCTTTAAAAGTGTCAAAATCAATATCAATTACAGGAAGACGACCATGAGAATCAAGACTTGTATCACCATGACCAGGAAAATGTTTTACTGTAGGAAGAACACCAGCAGCCGTAGAACCGGAAGCAAAAGCCGCACCAAGTACACCAACTTTATCTGGATCATCGCCAAAAGAACGGGTTCCAATAATTGTAGATTTATGATTTGTGTACAAGTCAACGGTCGGCGCAAAATTCATGTTTATTCCAAGAGCCTTAATTTCGCGGCAAATATAATACGCACTGTACCACGAATCGGCAGGATAACCAGAAGCACCAATTGCCATATTTCCTGGAGTAACGGCCGTTTCTCCTTTTACGTGACGAATCCATCCGCCTTCCTGGTCCGTTGCAACTAAAAGAGGAATCTGAAATCTATTTTTAAGAGACGCTTTTTGCAGTGAAGTTACAGATTTTGCAACAAGATACAAATCATCCGTATTCCAGCCAAAAACTTTTACATTTCCAAGTCCGCGATCAACCCACTGGTACAAAAGTTCATCTGGTTCTGCGCCCGCCCAACCAAACATAAGCGTTTGTGAATAAAGTTCAACATCGGTCATCTGGTCTACAATTTTTTTAGCAAGCACGTCATTTGGAAGATTTGACCAGAACGTAACATCCTGCGCAAAAAGATTAAAATTGAGAAGAGATAAAATTAAAACTGCAAGCCTGGAAAAGTGTTTTTTCACTTTAGGATTCTCTCTTTTGCAGAATTTGCGGCAATTGCACCATCAGAAACAGCAGTTACAACTTGTCTGAATGATTTTGAACGAACATCTCCTGCAGCATAAAGCCCTGGAATTGAAGTTTCCATTTTTTCATCCGTGATGATATAGCCGGCTACATCTTTTGGAAGCATTTCTACAAGTGCCGTTTGAGGAAGCATTCCCGCAAAAATAAACACTGCATCAGCCGCAAGTTCCGTTGTTTCTTTTGTTATTACATTTTCTATGATGATTGATTCAACTTTTGCAGAACCTTTTATTTCTTTTACAACTGAATCGTAAATCGGTTTTACGCCTACCGAAAGCATTTTATCTACAACTGATTTTTGTGCACGGAAAGAATCGCGTCTGTGAATTATTGTAACATCTTTTGAAACTGTAGAAAGATAAATCGCCTCGGAACAAGCTGAATCGCCCCCGCCTACTACAAAAATCTTTTTATTTTTAAAGAAAGGACCATCACAAACAGCACAATAAGAAACTCCGCGGCCTGTAAATTCTTTTTCACCCGGAACTTCAAGATTTCTGTGGAATGCTCCGGTTGCAATTAAAAGTGTTGGAGCTGTAAAATCAGTATCTTTTGTTTTTACTACAAAATCATTTCCTTTTTTGTCTATTGAAGAAACCTGAACATGCTTGATTACGGCACCAAAATGTTCCGCCTGATCTTTCATTGTTGAAATAAAGTCGTAACCGTTTACTGCAGGAAAAACTCCAGGATAATTTTCTAAATCTGCAATCTGAACAACCTGTCCACCTTCGGACGCATTTTCAAGAACAACGGTTTTTAATCCACCGCGAGCCGCATAAGTAGCAGCAGAAAGTCCCGCAGGTCCAGCACCAATAATGATAAAATCAAAAGTTTCATTTGCCATGATTTTATTATATCAGATTACGGGCGCGTTGTATATTAGAGATTTTTCATTGCGTTTTTTAGAGTGTACAAGCTTTTTTCTAATTTTTTTTTCATTTTTTTAAACTTTTTTTTGAAAATTTGGTCCGAAAAAATCTTTTAAAGACATATTAAGTATAGGGAGTTTTTAAACTTCTTTTTATGCATCTGGCCAGTTGCAGTAATTCTAAAAAAACGAGGTTGTATATGAACCAGTTAAATTCAATCATTCTTGAAGGAAATCTTGTGCGTCAGGCTGAATTGTCTGAACCAGCGAAAGGTTTTAAGGTCTGTAAATTTCCATTGGCGGTGAATCGTTTCTGTAAAAATCAGAAAGGCGAATCTTTTGAAGAAGTGTCGTTTTTTGATGTAGAAGCGTATGGTAAAATGGCAGAGATTTGTGAAAAAAATGGACTCAAAGGGCGTGGAATACGTGTTGTTGGTCGATTAAAGCAAAATCGTTGGAAAGATAGCGAAGGAAAATCTCAGAGCAAAATTTTTATCGTTGCAGAACACGTTGAATATCGTCCCAATCTCCAAAAAGATGAAGCGCAAACTGTGGCTGGAGACGATAAATTGGGAGATGATGACGATAGTTCCAGAAGAAACTCTCAACAGGCTGAGGAAAGAGATTCAACAGAGGAAAAAACTGAAGAAACAGCAGAAGCAGAGAATGTAGTTTTCTAGTTCTGGCAGCTTCTATTTCCGTCCGCGGAAGTTTTTAGTTTTTTTATTATTGTTATTGGCTTTGGGCGTTGCTCTTGCTGCAGAAGACGGATTTTTCTGTTTTCGCGCTTGAGCACGCTCATTTGCAGCCTTATATTCTTCGATTTGCTGCGGAGAATAAAAACCGTCTTTCCAGTTAAATCGGGAAACATCCGGCAAAGGCTGTGCTTTTATCATAGAAGAAGAAATAGCCTTTAACTGACTGCGGCTGACTTTTGTTTTTGAAAAATCAATCAAGAATCTCTTAAAACCCGAAGCGTCCATAAAGTTAATTTTATCTAGAATACTAAATGGTTCTTCCGGCATTACAAAAGAACCGTCCGCTGTTGAATTTACTTTGAAAACCTGCCCTTCTTTGTCTTCAAAATAAGTAAAATCATAATCTTTTGGAAGCTTAAAGCGCATTCTAAACAACGACGGATATGCAAAAACAGGAACTAAAACTCTGGCCCGAACATCTGAATCAAAAGTTGCTTCAAGATTTCTTCTTGAGTTTTCGTAAGGCATAATAAATGCACCAATATTCTGATTTTCAAGCCATGAAACTGACCAGCGGTTGAACGTATACAAATAAGGACCTGCAATGTAATTTACATTAAGTTCCTTGAGCATTTGAATATGGGCAATATTATTTGCAACAAAACAAGTGAATCCGTCTGATACAAGACTTGCAAGTTCCGCTTTTAATTTATCTTCCTGCGCTGCCGAGCAGAACGGATCCAAAGAAATATAAATCTGCTTTTTTGAAAGAGGAAGCACAGTTTTGTGGTTTAGTAAGTCGTAAGAAGTTTCGGAATTATATTCAATAATTATTCTTACAGGATTAAGCCCCTGGACTGCAAAAACATCCGCTATAGAAGAAACCTGAACATAAATTCCTTCCGGAAAATATTTGAGTTCTTTGTCCTGAACTGGAGTTAAATCCAAAATCGGGAGAATTTCATCTTTAGGCTGCTTGCGGTAACGTCCTATATCATTCGGTAAAACATGAGCGTATCGTTTGGATGTAGATTTTATCTGCAAAAGATAGACTTCATCACCAGTTGTAAAACCTGAAGGAATATCTATCCAGCGACGGTCATTTTCTTCATCCAATTCTACTGAACGAATTTTGTGACTTACACGACCTGTATCATCTTTTTTGTGAAGACGGATTGAATCACCCGGATCAGGCTCATAACTACCGCCTTTTAAAGTTGCAAGCTGAATTCTTACAGGTTCTTTACCTGGTTCCAGATTCTGATTAACCGCTTCAATTAACGTTGCAGGAGCAGGCTTTGTCGAAGCAATTTTTCCTAAATAAATTCCAGTTCCACCAGCCTGATCTGGATTCAAGATTTTTTCCGCAGCTCCGCTTACGCCTTCTTCCAAAGAATTAAATCCATACCAGTAAGTTGTTTTTGAACGAGCAAAATCCGAAGCTAAGATTCGTTTTCCTGCCGCAATGGAACCTTTTTTATCTTCTTTATAATGATCTATAACATAGCGGTAGGCAGCAACAACATTACCAACATATTCCGCACTCTTCATTCGTCCTTCAATTTTGAATGAATCAACGCCAGCTTCAATAAGAGCCGGAATCTGGTCAATAAGCTGTAAATCGCATGGAGAAAAATAATAGCCCTGTTTTATTCCACCAGGAACTTCCGCAGTATAAAAACGTCGGCAAGCTTGAGCACACAT
>JAILCM010000190.1 GCA_024680155.1 Treponema sp. | reverse complement strand
TGGTGCAAAATTAGAAAAATTTCGTCAGCAAAATAACAGGCTTATCGGGGATTTTCTTACAATGGTCATGGAAAAAGCAGTAAAAATGGCAGAATCCAATGCCTGTATGAAAAGAATTGTTGCAGCCCCTACAGCAGGTTCTTGCGGTGTAATCCCGGCGGTTTTGCTCACCTATTATGAAAAAAAATCTGCAGCGGTAGAAAGCATTGTTCAGGCCCTGTTTGTTGCGGCAGGAATTGGTCAGGTAATTGCAAATACAGCAAGCATTTCGGGAGCAGAAGGCGGATGCCAGGCAGAAATTGGTTCTGCAAGCAGTATGGCGGCGGGGGCTCTGACATTTCTGGAAGGTGGAACAAACGAACAGATTGCAGATTCTTGTGCACTTGCCCTTAAAAATATGCTCGGGCTTACCTGCGACCCGGTTGCGGGATTAGTTGAAATTCCATGTATAAAAAGAAATGTTTCTGGCGCGGTAAACGCAATTATTGCAAGCCAGATGGTAATGGCAGGAATTAAAAGCGCAATCCCTGCCGATGAAGTCTTTGAAACTATGGGCCGTATAGGAAGTTTAATTCCACCATGTTTACGCGAAACCAGTTTAGAAGGATTAGCATTAACACAAACTGCTCAAATCTTTTCGAGTAAATTGTAAGCAGAAAAAATAAAGCAACATATTCCGAGCTGGCATAAAAAAATCTTGAATCATAAATCTTGCAACATCTTTTATTTTAGTATATAATTGTATAGTAATAAAATTAAAGGATAAAAGATGATTCGTAATAGTGGACATGCAGATTTGCCTCTTCATACTGGAACGGTGCCGCGCTGGCTTGCCGACAGGATGATGGTGCTTGGAACATTAATTACAGAATCTCTTGTTGAAAATTTTGGTCCTGATGAAGTACTTGTAAGACTTAGTGATCCGCTTTGGTTCCAGTCGTTTGGAGCAGTAATGGGAATGGACTGGCATAGTTCAGGAATTACTACAAGCGTGATGTATGCGCTAAAACGAGGACTGAATCCGCGGGCAAAAGAACTTGGTATTTATGTTTGCGGCGGACGAGGGAAATATTCGCGCCAGACTCCAGATGAACTTGTAGATATTTCTATGCGGGAAGGACTTAATGGCGATGAACTAGTTCGTAACAGCAAATTAGTTGCAAAAGTTGATAATAATGCAGTTCAGGATGGATTCCAGCTTTACCAGCATAATTTTATTTTAACTAAGAGCGGAAACTGGGCTGTTATTCAACAGGGAATGAATGGAGCCGAAAAAAAAGCACGTCGTTACCACTGGTGTTCTGAAAATTTGCGTTCGTTTGTAGAAGAGCCCCACAGCGGTGTTGTTGGTGATAACCGCGGAAAGATTTTGAATTTAACCGATGTCCAGGCTCGAGATGCACGCCAAAGCATTCTTGAAATGAGCCGCGAAGAACCAGAACGAATGCTCCACGAAATTACACAAATTGGTAAACCTGCCAGCCAGATTATATTGATGCAAGATGGAAAAGCGTCCGGGGGCGTTACGGGACAACCAGTTGTTCCGCGACAATCTTTCGTTGAATCTGGGGGCGTTACGGGGGTGGCCCCCGTTAGAAGGGGTAGCGAGCAACGAAGTGCGAGCGAGGGGAAGACTTTCCCCTCCTTTATTCAGCAAGAACTTTTTCCGGATCTTGTGCCTCCTGAAACAGAAATTTCTACTGTTGGGCGATCGATTATTATGCCGGCTCACCACGAAGTTTTGGCGCAGGATGTTGATTTAAAGAGACTTGGTGGAGTTCTTGCAACCGCTTACCAGAGCCAACCAAAAGATTTTGAAAGTTTAATGCTTACTCCAGGACTTGGACCAAGAACTTTGCAATCGCTGGCCCTTTTAAGCGAAGTTATTTATGGAACGCCCAGTCGATTTACTGATCCTGCACGTTTTAGTTTTGCGCATGGTGGTAAAGACGGACATCCGTTCCCGGTTCCACTTAAAATTTATGATGAGTCAATTCGTGTTTTGCGTGACAGTATTGAAAAATCAAAATTGGGGTATAAAGATAAATCTGACTGCATAAAACGGCTGCATACGGTTGCGCTGAATGTTGAAAAAAACTGTGAACCGCAAGTTGATTTTGACGCTGCCATAAAATATGAACGGGAACATTCAAAAGAGTGGGACGGAAAAACGGTATAAATATTTGAGCGAAAATCTTGCAAAAAACACTTGCCGATTAGCTTATTTTATTATTATTTTTAGAGTTAACACTAAAGGTAAATGAGGCATACACATGGCAAAATATGAATTTCAAACTGAAGTGAATCAACTTCTCAAACTTATTATTCATTCACTTTATTCTAACAAAGACATTTTCCTGCGCGAAATTGTTTCTAACGGTTCGGATGCTTTGGACAAATTAAAGTATCTTACTGTTTCTGATGACGCTTACAAATCAATCAAATTTGATCCAAGAATCGACATTACTTTTGATGAAAAAGATAGTGTTCTTACTGTTCAGGATTCTGGTATTGGTATGACAGACGAGGATTTGACAAACAACCTTGGTACAATCGCTCGTTCTGGAACAAAAGCCTTTATGGAACAGCTTACAGCAGAAGCTTCGAAGGATTCGGCACTTATCGGTCAGTTTGGTGTTGGTTTCTATTCTGCATTCATGGCTGCAAATAAGATTGATGTTTATACCCGCAAGGCTGCCGCTGATGGAAAAATCTGGCACTGGTCTTCTGACGGTACAAACTCTTACGAAATTGAAGAAGTTGCCGCTGATTCTGCCGCTGCAAAAAAATACGGTTTTGACAATGCTGAAAAAACAGGTTCTGCAATCGAAATGCACTTGAATGACGATAGCAAAGAATTTGCAAGCCGCTGGAAAATTGAAGAACTCATTAAAAAATATAGCGACCATATTGCCTTCCCAATCTATCTTCACTATGAACAGAAAAAATATGATGACAAGGGAAAAGAAACTGGCAGCGAAAGCAAGATTGACCAGGTAAACAGTGCAAGTGCTTTGTGGAAGCGTGCAAAATCAGAACTTAAAGAAGAAGATTACAACGAATTCTACAAAACATTCGGTCACGACGGACAGGATCCTCTCCACTATGTTCATACACACGCAGAAGGAACTCAGGAATATACAACTTTGTTCTTTGTTCCACAGACAGCTCCTTTTGATATGTACCAGGCTGATTACAAGAGCGGACTTAAACTTTATGTAAAACGCGTATTCATTACAGATGATGACCGCGAACTTTTGCCATCATACTTGCGTTTCGTACGTGGTATTATTGATAGCGAAGACTTGCCATTGAACGTAAGCCGTGAAATTCTTCAGCAGAACCGCATTTTGGACAATATTAAATCTGCATCTGTAAAAAAATTGCTCAGCGAGTTCAAAAAGATGGGCGAAGCAGCAGATAAAGCAAAGAAAGTTGCA
>JAILCM010000165.1 GCA_024680155.1 Treponema sp. | reverse complement strand
TTTTTACAACACCGGTGCTTCCTGGTCGTCACTATTTTCTATTATAATGTTCAAATTTCCGTTGCGGGTTCTTAGTTCATCGATGAAGGCTTTTGCGTCAATTTCTTTTTTAGGCTGAATCCAGTACGAAATTGTAAAGAGAGTTCCCATGTTGGATGTTTTTACGTTTTTTACGCCGTATTTTACAAGGTATTTTTCAAAAATATCGTTAAAAACGTTCTGGTAGTTCATATCTTCTGGAATTGTGATTTTTAAAACCTGTTTGTCCTGAACGTTCCAGAATCTTGAAATCAAAACGAACAAAAGTGTAATCACAATAACAAGCATAAAACCAATAAAATAACTATTTAATCCGATTATAAGTCCCGACGCAATTGAAAAGAATACATACAGAATATCTTTTGAATCACCCGGAATACTTCGGAAACGTACCAAAGCAAAAACGCCTGCAAGAGAAAGTGTTTTTTTAAGGTCGCTTGCAATAAATGGAATTACGATTGTCATTATGATTGGCAGAATGAGTACTGTAATCACAAAGTTTTTAGAAAATTTGCGCTCCTTGTTTGCAATAATGTAACCTGCTGCAATAATGATTCCTGCAATCAGTCCAAGAATCATATTGAAAATAATGTTTTTTACTTCGTCGTTAATTGCAAAGTTTGTAAAATAATTCATTTTTCCTTCCTTATATTTTGTTTATTTTGTTTGTTTGTAAAGATTGTATTCAGCTCCATATTTAGAAAAACTGGTGCTGTAAATTTTTCTTTCCGATAAAAAATGCACGAACCACAACGGGAATGCCTTGAATGCTTTTGCTTCCATAAGCCATTTTCCTGGTGGTAAAAGCTGTGTTCCGTAAGCCGGTGAATCCAATCGCAAATCGGTTCTTCGCGTCTGGATGTTTTTGTCAATTGTAAGCCTGAAATCAGAATTGTTCTTTTCAAAAAAAGCGAGCCGGTCGTAAGAAATAAAAACTTTTGGCTGCAGTTTGTAAAAGTTCATAATATAGTCTATTTCTTTCATAACCTGATGGTTCATTTTTTCATTCTGTGGAATAGTTCCTGTTTCAAAATAAGTGTAAGCATCCTGCAATTTAAATGCTGTACGTCTTTTGTTTACTACGCCGTCAAACTTTTTTTTGCTTTCTAAGTAAACGGTTGCATCAAGCGGAACTGTTCCATAGCTTCTTAGCCTGATTTTTTCTTTAAATTCTGGTTTTTCAAGCGATTTGATTATTAATTCATCGGCAACGGTATCTAAATATAAATTACAAATTGAATAAGTCTGGCCGTCTTTGTTGTACGGGTCGCTATCCATGTAATTTCCTATAATTTCCAGCAGAGCATTTTTGTCGTCGTCTGTAAGCAGATACTTTATTTCGCGGCGATTAAATACTTCTATTGCCATTGGATTTAGGTTCCTCCTGTTCTTTTAGTATAAACTATTTTCAGCTGAATTTCACTCTTAAAAACATGGATTCTTTTTTTGTGTTACTGGTTCGGGTGTGAAAAAATTATAAAAATTTGTAATCAGCTGGATGGTGGGGCGTGGCCGTTTTGTAGGATAAAATTCTGTATAAAAAATTGATAGAAAATCTGTTATAGGTAAAATCACTGCTTGACATCTGCTTGATTTGTATTAGAATTCATGTAATTATACTTTTTCATAATTCGAATAAAAAATTGATTTTATTATAGGAGCAAAAAATGATTAACAACAAACCAAAAATTAAGATCGGTATCGTAGCTGTTAGCCGCGACTGTTTCCCAGAGCCACTTTCTGTAAACCGCAGAAAGGCTCTTGTTGAAGCTTACACAAAAAAGTATGGCGCAGACGATATTTATGAATGTCCAATCTGTATCGTAGAAAGCGAAATCCACATGGTTCAGGCTTTGGAAGACATTAAGAAGAACGGTTGTAACGCTCTTTGTGTTTACCTCGGAAACTTCGGTCCAGAAATCTCTGAAACTTTGCTTGCTAAGCACTTTGACGGTCCAAAGATGTTCTGTGCTGCTGCAGAAGAGTCTGGAAACAGCTTGATGGACGGACGTGGAGATGCTTACTGTGGTATGCTCAACGCTTCTTACAACTTGCAGCTCCGCAATATCAAAGCATATATCCCTGAATATCCAGTTGGAGATGCAGAAGATTGTGCTGATATGATTCACGACTTCGTTCCAATCGCAAAGGCAGTTTATGCTTTGAATCACTTGAAGATTATTTCTTTCGGACCACGTCCACTTAACTTCCTTGCTTGTAACGCACCTATTAAACAGCTTTACAACATTGGTGTTGAAATTGAAGA
>JAILCM010000160.1 GCA_024680155.1 Treponema sp. | reverse complement strand
ACCAAAGTTCGCTTTATTTTTCCAGGCATTTTTGTTTGGACTATGGCATATCGTAACTCCGCTCCACAATCTTATTGATGGCGATATAAACATTGTTTCATTCATTGCACTTGGAATTGGTTATATTGTTCTGGCAGGTTTGATGGGAATCAAGTGGGAACTGATGTATCGTCTGACCGGCTCCCTTTACGCTGGAATGGCAGATCATTTTTTTAATAACTGCATTGCAACAAATCTTCTTCATGTGATTACAGAAAACGGAACCGATGAAATGATGATTATCCGTGTGGCAATTGCTCAGCTTCTTTCGTTTACAGTTGTTTTGCTGGTGTGGAAGAAAAATTTTTGCAAATCCATCTTTCCCATGTTATTATAAATTCATGAAAAAAATCGTATTCCTTTTTTTAAGTCTTTTCATCATATCCTTTGTTTTTGCTAACGATTCTTATTATTTTATGGTTGGCGGGCAGCTGGTTCCAACACAGGAATCAGATACTCAGGTAGAAATGCAGGAAGAAGTAATCAATATTGTTCTTGAAAAACGACACTACGAAATTACAGTTGACTTTACTTTTTTTAATCATGGCGAAACCGAAGAACTTGAAGTTGGATTTCCTTTTTTCTGCGTTGGTAATGGTGACGGCGAAATCAGTGATTTTAAATGCTGGACGAATGACGTAGAAACTTCATACAAAGATTATCCCATAAAAAAAGAATGGCGCGATGACACTCAGCTTGAAAATGCCTATGTTCGAAGCATCACGTTTCCTTCCCAAAAAATCACCAAAACCAGAATTTCTTATAAATCAACTTACGGAAAAGAAGCTCCTTCTTATTTTATAGCAAAATATTTATACGGTACCGGCTCTACCTGGAAAGATTCCATTGGCAAAATGACAGTCAGAATCACAAGTAATGACCCGTACTATGCACCAAGATGGACAACTTTTCCAAAAGGCGGAAGAATAAAAAGAACCGGTGCAAATACTTGGGAAGGCATTTATACAAACGTAGAACCCGAAAAATACACCGATTGCATCTCTCTTGAATGTGGAGATATTTTTGGAGACGACGGCCCAAAAGTTATGACTAAAGAGCGTTTTTTAGGATATTACGCAAAACTTAACAAAAATGACGTGTTGTTTTATACAAAATCTCAGCTCCGGCTGCTTAGAAATGCAATTTATGCTTTTCACGGCTATCCATTTAAATCACAGGATTTAAAAGATTTTTTTGAAAATTTTGGTGTAAAAAGAGCCTGGTACGGATGGGATTCAGAAACTCATGACAAAAAACAATATACAGTAGATAAAAATTTCAGCGAAAACAATTTTACCGCAAACGAAAAACACAATGTCTATCTTCTTTTGGAACTTGAAAATGATATTGAATAAAGGGAGAAAAAATGAAAGGCAGAATAAAAAAATCAATTTTACTAATTTTTATATTCTTTTCTTGTTTCGTAAAGTTGTCTGCAGGCGGATTTTCGGAAACAAAAAGATTTGACGTTGATTCTATTGAAAATATTCAAGTTGAGCTTAGATTTGCAAGTCTTACAGTTTCAACTTGGAACGGGAATCAGATTGTGGTAATTTCCGAATCAAATAATAAATCATTGTTTCCGCTAATAAGTTTAGGAAATCAAATTCTGGAAATCAAGGCGAATAATTTGTCAGACAAGAAATCGGGATGCCTTGTTTCGCTGCTTTTTCCTGAAAATTACGTTGCCAAAAAAGTAACAATCAAAACTAATTACGGAAAACTTGATATCAAGAAACTTAGTGCAAAAACAGTAAGTCTCTTACCTGGCATGGAAAATTCTCTTTCAAATATCACTGCTGACTTCTTTGAAATTCCAATGCCCGATGAGACCGACATAAACCTTATTAATTTAGATTGTAAATCCTTTAATATTACCCTTGTTGCAGGTAATGTAAATCTTTCTTTACTTCACACTCCAACACAAAATTCAAAAATTTCTGCTAAGCATGGAAATCTGAATATTGCGATTCCTTCTGATTCAAGTTTTACTGTCCTTGCCGATTCATATCATTCAAAATTCATAAACAATTTTACTGGAAAAGTGGATTCTTGGGTTCGTGATGGAATTACCTACAAACATAATGGCGGTGGGTCAAAAATAGATATTCAAACTTTTTACGGTGATATTACTATTGGAGAAAAAAATTGAAAAGAATAATTTCCGCGGCTCTTGTTCTTTCACTGTTTCTAAGAAAATGGAGATACCTCGATTATTGATGGAAATCTGGTTATTGTTGAACGAAGTAAAAAAAATTTATAGACAATGCTTAAACTATTGATGGAATAAATGCATTCTGGTATTACAGCTCTTTGCAAAATGTTGATGGCCTGCAATTTGGCTGGGTGTTTGGTGGGTATTTAAAGGATTTGGAATAAAAAAAAAATTTCTTCAGGAGAAAAAGTATGAAAAAAATAAGAACTATATTTAAGAAATTTTTTGCCGCAGCTCTTATTGCGGGTGTTGGAATGACAGCTTGGGCAGAGTCAAAAACTCTAAGTCTAAATGCAGGTCGAACTGATATTTTTCCTGATGGATATACACAAGGCAGTAATGACAGATCTTCTACGGCAACAGCAGATGTTCCATTTACAGGAGATTATATTTTAACAGGTTCATGTACAGACGACTGGCCATTAAGAATTCATAATAATACAAATGAAAAGGCAACTTTCCATATTACATTAGACGGTGCTACGATAATAGGGGCCGAATGGTGTTCTGCATTTGTTGTAACAGGAAATGCTGATATTGACTTGTATTTGACAGTAAAAGGAAATTCAAAAATTTCTGGTGATAATCATGGACCAGTCGAATTACAGTCTGCAATCACTTTATATATCAATGTTACAGAAACTAAAGGAAGTAACCTGACTCTAGAAAGCCGTAAAGGTATTCATAAAAAATATGAGGCAGTTGCAACTGGTGGAAAAATTATATTAAATGCCCTTCCGCTTGGCGAACCTAAGGAATCGAATGAATTTACGGCAGTCCAAAAATTCGTCGGCAATGATATAAGAGCACTTTCTCTTGAAGAAACTTCCTTTGTGTATAACAAGCTTTACAAACAGTGGATTGATGAGACCCGCAATCGTTATAAGGACGTGTTAAAAACATCAGAGCTTAAAATTAACGGTTATACAATGCCTTTGGCTTATTTTTACGATAATTCAGTTTGTGCTGAAGATGGACGTGCGCTCTTTATTTCGCTTCATGGAGGCGGTGGTGCTCCAAAAGAAATCAACGATCAGCAGTGGGAAAATCAGAAAATTCTCTATAAAGTTCATAAGGGCGACGTTTATCTATGTCCGCGCGCCATTATGGACACATGGGATTTACACTTCAACAAAGAGACCGAGCCTTTTTACCGTGCGATAATTCAAATGGCTGTTGCATATTTGCAGGTCAATCCCAACAAAGTTTATCTTTTGGGATATTCTGCTGGAGGCGATGGAGTTTGGCGTCTTGCTCCTCGTCATGCAGACTATTGGGCAGCGGCTTCAATGATGGCGGGACACCCTGGAGATGTTTCGCTTCTTAATCTTCGCAATACTCCGTTTATGATTTGGTGCGGAGCCAACGACAGTTCATACAACCGCAATGTTGAATGTGAAAATCGTATTAAAGAAATGTCCAATCTTCATAAAGCCGACCCTAACGGCTACGTTTTTTCGGACAACATAATTAAAGGTAAAGGTCATTGGATGGACGGGGTGGACAGCTCCGCAATTGAATGGATGTACAAATATACACGCAATCCATATCCGAAGTACGTTGTTTGGAATCAGGAAGAGGTTCTTACCCCAATATTTTATTGGCTGAAAGTTACTGAAAACGAAATGGAGCGCAATAAGCGTGTTATAGCCCGTTATGACGGACAAACTATTGACATAGACCGTTGCGACTACAAGCATCTTTCTATATTGCTGAACGACGCGATGATGAATCTTGACGAGCCTGTAACGGTGCGTTATTGCGGCAAAGAAATTTTTAGAGGCAAGGTTTTGCGTACTGAGGGACACTTGAAACAAAGTTTTGCCGAAAGAATTGAGCCGTCATGCGTTTCATATGCCGAAATAGAACTTTCGAAAAATTAATATTTTTTTTCAAAGAAATATGTAAACATTATCTCCACCCATTCTCAACATATACAACCAGGCCCAAATCCTATATTCTATAAGCACAAAGCGCTTTGAAACACGGTGGGCGAACCCACCAAAAAATTACTGAGGACTTTATGAATTACAGAAATGCACAGGACATTTTTCCAGAAAATCTTTTGAAGCAGATTCAAAGGTATGTCAGCGGCGAGACGATTTACATTCCGGCCAAAAATGAAAAGAAGGCCTGGGGGGAATCTTCGGGGTACAGGGCATATCTTGCAAAACGCAATCAGAGCATGAAAGAAGATTTTGCGGCAGGGCAGACAATTGAGCAGCTTGTGGAAAAATATTGTCTTTCCTTTGATTCTGTAAAGCATATTGTCTACACAAAACAGGAGCGCATTATGCTGCAATTTAATAAAACACTTTTTTCCGCCCTGAGTTATGCCAAAGAAAACAAAATTGACGAATGGATTCATACCTATCTTCATGACCCGCAAAAAAGTAATATTCCTTTGTCTGACGGGCTCAAACTTTTCGAACGGTATTACATCGGTCCAATAAAAATGCCGCTTGATATGTTTGAACGCAACACAGGTCCCGAAGAAGGCATGAAATATAAAATCGATAAAGACTGGTGGCCAATACACGTGGCAGCTCTCGAGGATTCAATCAAAAAAGATCCCGACATGCCCCCGCTCATTGCCCACTATGTTGAGCATGATTTTGAAATGAACGATGGAAACACTCGTCTGCAAGCCTACAAAAATCTTGGTGTAAAAGAAGCCTATTTTATCATCTGGATTACCGAGCAGGCCGAGTACGAAGAGTTCATGTCCCGCTATGGAAACTATGCCGAGGGAGCACCGGTTATAAGAAG
>JAILCM010000132.1 GCA_024680155.1 Treponema sp. | reverse complement strand
TTTCTTATGTACCAGAGACGGCTTGTGTGTTCCTGAAAAATACAGAATTTATCATCTTCGGCAGTTAAATTTAATCCTTCCGAAATTGAACGGGTCTTCATTACAACTTCGTCGCCGTTTCCTGTTTTTACTGCATAAGGATCAGACTGTTTAATCCATCCTGTTGCGCGTTCATATTTATTATTATAGAAAACTACTGCGCGTTCGTTGCCGGCTCCGTTTGAATAAGCAAAAACATTTTCGTTTACGTGGCCGTTTTCCCACAAATCATAGAATAAGAAATTTTCTACGTTTGCAAACAAATAACGTTTTTTCATCAATGGGAAAATATCGTGCCAGTGGCGGTCTACAAGATATTGGCTTGGCTTTTCGTTTTTGTAGGCCTTTGTATATTCCATTCCGTATTTTTCTGTAAATCCTTCAATCTGACCATGCCCAAACATTGGAAGGCCCGGCATTGTAATCATGAGTGTACAAACACCAAAATATTTGTCGCCGTCACCAAATTGGGCAATTGCAGTCTCTTCATCAGGATTGTTCATAAAGTTTACGTAACGTTTAAGAACCTGCGGGTCAAAAGTGATTGTGTTTTTTACAGTTTCGCGGTATTTCTGGTTTTCTTCTTTTTTAAGCATGTTCATGAAGGCTGAATTGTAAACTCGGTGCATACCAAGCGTTCGTACAAAATAACCTTCCATCATCCAGAATGCTTCTGCAAGTAAAAGTGTGTCCGGGCATTCTTTTGCAACACGGTCTACAACTTCGCGCCAGAATTCATTTGGAATTGCATCATTAAATTGCTGAGTGCTAAGTCCTGTTTCACTTCGGGTTGCAATGTCTCCTCCGTGGCCTGGTTCCGGGTACCACAAGCGGCGGATAGATTTTTTTGCAAGAACCATTGCGGCATCAAAGCGGATAATCGGGAAGTTTTGAGCAACGTGTAAAATTTCCTGCATAACTGCTTCTCGTGCAGCAGGATTCAAAAAGTCTATCTGTGCAGTATCATTCCATGGAAGACCTGTTCCGTCGTTTCCGTGGTAAATGTAGCGTATGTCTCCAGTCTGATTATCAACTCGCTTAAATACAACTGAACAGTCATTTTTGCTGTAATAATGGTCTTCAAGGTAAATGCTTGTACGCGGGTCCTGCGAAAGATTTTCACCATTAAAAGTGTAATGAGGGAAAGGGCAATCCCTGCGCTGAATGAATAAATCAGGGCGGTTCATTACCCAATCTCCGTCCATACCTGTGTGGTTTGGAACCATATCAGAAGCAAGTCGGATTCCTCTCTGCCACAAACGCTGGCGTAAGTTAGCCAATGCATCCCAGCCACCAATGTTAGATGCAATATTATAATCAAAAAGTGAATATGCAGATGCAGCCGCTTCAGGGTTTCCGCAAATCTGTTTGATTCGTTTACTTGCTTTAGAACGTTCCCAAAGTCCAATAAGCCACAAACCTGTAAAACCTTCATCACGTAGTTTATCAAGTTCTGCATCCGGAATCTGGTCAAGGCGGGTGATAGGGTAGCCGTACTGTTTTGTAAGTTGATCTAACCATACAAGAACGGTCTTTGCCATCAATATTACTTTTGGCATCCAGTCGCTGTCCGGGCTGTAGCGTTCGTATTCGTTCATTAAATTTTCAAAAGAATACGGTGCCATATCTGGAAGGTCTCCGCCACCAAACCCGTGCCAGGCAGCTTTTTCTTCTTCGGAAATTGTGTCAAGCCCTGCAAGAATGCGTTTTAGCCAGGTTCCAAGGAATTTATCCCAGTATTTCTGAATATATTCAAGCTGTCCGCGTAAACTTTCTGGAGCAAATGCCTGTGGTTCACGAAGCAAAGTGATTAAATCGTGGTTGAAAGGGCCAAAAGTTGGCTGAGTCGCCACATATTTTTGAATGCTCTTCCAGGTTTTTGCGTAAAGTTTATTTTTTGCAAGTTCTGTGTCATCAAAAAGCAGAATGAAAGGCTTAAAAGCTTTATTTTCGTTTGCAAGATGAAGAAGAATCATTTCTTCCAAAACCTGTTCGCGGTTAGCTCGTTCAAGGCCAGTCCCTTCATCCAAACAAGTCTGATTCAAATAATCTTCTGCCGTGATTTTTTCTTTATAAACTGCAACCGGTGGAAACTCCTTCATAAAATCAAGAAGAAGGGAGTCTATTTGTGCGGCTGTAAATTCCTTATTTAATTCAGCAAGTAAATCGTGGCCGAAAGTTGGAACTTTATTTCTTCGGTAGAGCATGCTTACGTAATGGAAAATTTCATCGATTAAGCCCATCGCATTAAGCTGACCTGCCGAAACCTGTTTATTTTCGTCGCCGGTGAAAGTTTTGATATAATTATTAAAAAGCAGCTGAAAGTCGCGAACATTTTTCATGTTAGCAAAAACTACGTTTCCGCTTGAAGCAAAAAGTCCTTCGCTAAAATTGCAAAGATTGCGTACATTGCGGCTGATATGGAATTCGTTGTAAGAAATCATAAAAACTCCAAAAAAGGAAATGGAAAGTAATAAATAAATTATACCACGAAAAACATAATTTTGACACAAATATTTTCAATTATATGCACTCCCATCCCTGAAATATAAAATTTTTATAAAATTCTGATAAAGTTATTTCTTTTTAAGTCTATAATTATATGTTAAAATGAAGTTTGTACTATTTATTAGAAGTTCAAATAAAAAGGCGGTATTTATGAGTAAAAAAAGAGTTTCAATTGCAACTAAACTTTCAATCGGCGTGTCAATCATCATTCTTCTGGTAGTTGCGCTTGCGTCGAATCTTACCGGGTATTTCTTTTCTCAATATTGTCTTGAAAAGTTTTATGAAAGTTCGGACACAGCAATTTCTGAATTTTCAGATTCAATTTCCATGTTTTTTGGTGCAAAAGAAGTTGAGCTGAATGTTTTTGCGGAATCAAATCAGGTAAAAGCGGCAGATGATACAATTCATTCTTTTGTAAATGAAACTGGAACAATTCAGATTTTAGGTTATGAAAAAAGTCCTACGGAAGAAGCTATTCGTGCACTTTGTAAAAGTTTTGCAAAAAATGATAAAGATATCGCAGAAATATATCTTGGAACAAAGTGGGGCGGTTATGCAACCAATTTTGACAGTTCAATGAATGGCGGATATGATCCGCGAAAACGAGGCTGGTACGAAACTGCAAATAAAGGAAACGGCAAAGTAATGATTACAGACGCTTTTGCTTCAACTGTTGGGGCAACTGTTGTTGGAATTACTCGCTGTGCTTATGACGAAAAAGGCAATTTTATTGGAAATGCTTCTATTGAAGTTTCGCTTGATACATTAAATGGCATTCTTGAAAGCTTAAATCTTGGGACAGGAAGCTTTTTTATGATGATTCAGCAGGATGGAACTGTTCTTGCCGATACGGGAATCAGAAAATGCAATTTTAAGAATGTAAAAGAAATTAATATTCCTGACCTTGTTTCATTCCTTGGTTCTTCAAATGATAATGGAAAAATCACAGTTCCAGGCGGAAACTACAGTACTTATCTTACAAAAAAAGTTACAAATAAAAAGACTGGCTATCAGATTGTTGCTTTCTGTCCGTATGATACAGTTTACGCAACTTTCTTTAAAACTTTGAATACAACAGTTATTATTTGTGGTATTTTTGGCCTTCTTGTTGCTTTGGGAACTTCACTTGTAACACGAAAAATAATCCGTCCTTTAAAAACAATCCGAGATAACATCAGCGAAAGCGCAAGTCAGATTGCACAGGGAAAAGCAGATCTTACAAACAGAATCAGAATTAAATCAAAGAATGAAATTGGTGATGTTGCAGACAGTTTTAATGTTTTTGCCGAAAAATTGCAGGATATCATCAAAAATATGAAAGATACAAAGCTTTCACTTAACGAAGCCGGTGAAAAACTTAATGAATCTACAACCGAAACTATGGAATCAATCAGCGAAATAAGCGTTAGTATTGAAGATGTTCGTAAAAATCTTACTTCGCAAAATAATGATGTGGCTCAAACTGCAAACAGCGTAAAAAGAATTCTTGAAGGCATTAATTCGCTGGAAGAACTTGTTGCTTCTCAGGCACAATCTGTACAGGGGGCATCTACTGCTGTTGAACAGATGATTGGAAATATCAGTGAAGTAAATCATTCTGTAGAAAAAATGGCAACATCTTTTGGAATACTCGAAGCCGATGCAGAAAATGGTGCAAAAACTCAGGAAGAATTACAGGAAAAAATTACCGAAATTGATAATCAGTCTAAACTATTGAGTGAGGCAAATGCTGTTATTGCTTCTATTGCACAACAGACAAACTTACTTGCTATGAATGCGGCAATTGAAGCGGCTCATGCGGGTGAAGCTGGAAAAGGATTTGCAGTCGTTGCAGATGAAATCAGAAAACTTTCGGAAACTTCTTCTACACAGAGTAAGACAATTGGTGAACAGTTGAACAGAATTCAGGGAACAATTAGCACAGTTGTAGAAGCAACTCAAAAAGGTGTTATGGGCTACAATCATCTTGCAACCGAAATTCATGATACAGATACGCTTGTACGCCAGATAAAAGAAGCTATGAAAGAGCAGCAGGCCGGTTCAACATTAATTACATCTGCTTTGCATGGAATGAATGACAGTACACAGCAAGTTCAGACTGCTTCTAAAGATATGACTGCAAACAGCCGCGCAATTATGAACGAAATCGGGCTTTTGCAGAACGAAACATCAAATATGCAGCAGCAAATGGAAGAAATGAGCGGCAATACAAAAAAAATCAACGAAATGGGCAATATGCTTGCAGATATTTCAATGCTTATGGAACATTCAATCAGCGAAATGGGCAAGCAGGTTGACCAGTTTGAAGTGTAAGGGCGTGGGCAAATACATTATATAATAACTAAACATACAATTAAAAATATCAGGGAGCGGGCCCCAGCTAGTCGCAAGCTTACCAAGTTTCTTTCAGAAACTTGCGCAAAGAATCACGGTATTCTCCCCTTCGGGGCCCCTCCTTAATTCTTTCTTAGTATGCAACGCATACGACTCCCACTCCCTGATATTTTTAACGCTTTTGTAAAATATAATGTGTTTGCCTTTAGCTTCGTTTTGCTATTTGATCTATTTTTGCAATAAGTTTAGTCTTTAGAAAAGCTAAAAACTGCTCCGTCCATTTCTGCATAGAATTTTGTTTTCAAGGAATTTGTTTTTAGTGTACAAACTCCATTTTCATCAGTAAAGTAATTATAAAGTCCTCTTTCGTTTAAAGAATAACAAATGTTATCCCCTGAATCTCTTTTAATAGTCCTTATTCCAGTTTTACCATTCCAAGTAAATTTATCATATTCGGATGAAGAAAAATGAGCATCGATAACTTTTCTTGCAAGAGGATCATTTACAATCATTTTATCAGTATAGGTCATTCCTTTGTTGTCTAAATCGTATTTTCCGTCATTTGCTATAATGTAAATTATTTCAATTACATTATATTCTTCAGTATTTACTGTGAGGGCATATTCATATCTATTACGGTTATTATCAAATTCTATTTCTATCCAAGTTTTTATTTTTTCTAGTTCTTCTGTAGTAAATTTTTCAGAAGTAATGTTTTCATGGGTCATAATTTCATCTAAAATTTTGTCTTTATCAGAAATCTCGCTAGTAGTGCCGGAATATAAATATAAATTCATATTTTTTTCTGTATATACCAATTTGTGAGTCCAATTACCATCGGAAAGAATTATGTCGCTAGATACATCCTCAGAACATTCAGTGCTAGAAGCAAGCGGTTCTGTTGTGTTGGTAGGGTCTGTCATAACATTTGAATCCTTTTGATTGTTAAGGTTATCACAAGCAATAAATAATAATCCTGTTGTAAAAAGGATTCCCCAGGCTTTTGTAAGTTTTTTCATAAAATCTCCTAAAATTGAATAAACTTTTTTACAGAAAAATCTGTAAGATTC
The DNA here is from genome assembly GCA_024680155.1 of Treponema sp. Lineage (GTDB taxonomy): Bacteria > Spirochaetota > Spirochaetia > Treponematales > Treponemataceae > Treponema_D. The sequence continues at coordinate 2,742 of JAILCM010000132.1, read as the reverse complement.
AATTTTAGCATATCGTAAGAAAAAAAAACTATACAAATATATAGTATATAACTAAAAAGATTGGTAGGGAGCTTTTTCTAGCTCCTCTTTGCAATTTTCTTAATCTTTTCAATTAAGTTCTTGTTTTTGGCCAAATCTTCTACTGCGCAGGGGATTCTGTAGGTCCAGTTGAAATCGTTTACGGTTCCTGGGACGTTGATTCTTTCGCCGTCGGCATTTTCAAGATAGTATTTTGGGCTTAAATACAAAAAGTCTTGTAGCGGCGGAATGTACCACAAACTTGCTGCAGAAGATGATGCTTTTAGAACTTTTTCTGCAAGTTCAGGCGAAAATTCTTCTGTTGCAGCTTCTTCTTCAAAAAGCTCTTCGTTTGCTTTTATAAAGGCGCGAACACTTTCTTTTTCGTCTGTCCACCACTGGCGGATTGTAGAACTGTCGTGAACCGATGTTGTTGTTACCGAAAGCGGCGTGTAATCTTCAAACGGAACATACGGCTGGCCTTCTTCTGACCATTCGCGGCTCCATCTTACAACTCGCAGGCCCAGAATATTGTGTTTTTTCATTGTTTCTGGTACGCACGCAATTCCAACTCCTAAATCTTCGCCACAAGGAATCATCTTGTTTTTGGTGATTGCTTCAAAAATTTCTTCTGCCTGCTTTTTCCAGAGTTTTTCGTTCTTTTTGTTTACACCTTCAAAAAGTTCTGTTAAAGCTTCTGTTTCTTTTTTGCTTAAAGTGCCCCATGCAGTGCTGCTTCCGTAAGTCCACATCGGGATAATTTTGTTTTTGCTAACTTCAAGCAGGGCGCGGTCTGACCATTTTTTTTCAAGGGCTTCTTTTATACGGTTTGCCGCATTTTCATCAACAAATTTACTCAAATCTGCATTTTGAATCTGTTTTGAACCTTTAATTGAATCTTTAAAAAGCCAGAGTTCTTCTCCATGAAGCTGCTCGCACATAGTTTCCAAAATCTTATGCGCAATTTCGTGGTTCCAGGTGATGTCTTCTACTATTTTTGTCGGAACATGAGGTTTACTAAGCCAGCGGATTCTGTCATCATCAAAGCCAAGTTCATACAAATCATCTTTCTTAAAACTTGCAAACGGTTCTGTATGGCCTGTAAGCGCGTTACAATCAGCTTCTGGAATTGCCCAAATCCTAAAAAATCCTAGAATGTGGTCAAGACGGTAAGCATCGTAATATTTTGACGCACAATTCAGGCGCTCTTTCCACCAGGAATAATCGTTTTCCTTAAGATTTTTCCAATTATAAGTAGGAAAGCCCCAGTTTTGTCCGTTTGGATTTTCACCGTCAGCAGGAGAACCGGCGCGCAAATTTTGATTAAAGAATTGAGGATTTGCCCATGCGTCACAGGAATCTTCGTTCATTAAAATCGGCATGTCGCCTTTTAAAAGAAGCCCGCAATTTTTTATGTATTCAACCGAACGTCCAAATTGTTCAGCCGCAATAAACTGCTGCCACGCGTAAAAAAGATGTTCTTTTTTGAATGCCATCGTATTCCACTGTTTTTTTATTTCTTCCGGTGATTTCTGCTGGTCGTCCAGATGCCAGGTTTTCCAGCTTGCCTGCATATAATTCCATTTTAAATTTTTATAAACGCAGTAAGTGATGAGCCATGGATTTGCTTTTATAAATTTTTCGAGAGCAGGTTCTGGTTTTCCGTCCTGACCGGTTTGCGTTGAATCATAAAGAAGTTTTAAAAGTTCATTTTTTTGATTCAGGATTTTTGTGTAATTGTAGCGGCCAGAATAATTATTTTCTTTTATAAAGTTGTCGTAGAGTTTTTTGAATTTTGTATTTGTGTCGTAAATGGCAGTAAAATTTTCAATATCTTTTATTCGTATGTAAATTGGATGAAGAGCAAATGCCGAAAGTCCTGAATATGGTGAACTTTGAGTTCCAGTATCATTTACCGGTAAAAGCTGAATCAGTTTAAGTCCGGCTTCTTTACAAAAATCAGCGAACGGTATTAAATCCGGATATTCGCCGATACAAGGATTTTCTTTTGTGTATAAAGCTCCAAGGGGAATCGCAGTCCCAGTTAATTTTCGCAAAGTCATAAAAAAATTATACCACAAAAATGACGAAAATGAAGAAAAAATGCTATAATAATGTCTGTATTATGAACTTGATTTTATATTTTATTTTGATTCCGGCTTTGCTGCCAGTTTTTCTGATTTTGCTTTACGTCTATCGTTTGGATAAAAATGAACGAGAGCCGATAAGATTTGTGCTTAAAGTTGTGCTTTTTGGTGCAATTTTTTCTATTCCGTGTGCTGTTGTAGAAAATGTTTTTACGGCAATGCTTAGTCTTTTTTACGAGCCGGCGACAATTCAGTATGCGTTTATGGAAAATACGGTTTGCGTTGCGCTTGTAGAAGAATTTTCAAAATGGCTTGTTCTGATGATTTTTGTCTGGAAAAATCAGAATTTTGATTACCGATATGATGGAATTGTTTATGCAGTTTCTGCTTCGTTGGGATTTGCCGCTTTGGAAAATATTTTGTACGTAATTTCTTATGGAACGGGCGTTTCTATAGGGCGGGCAATTTTTGCAATTCCGGGACACGCAACTTTTGGTGTATTCATGGGATTTTTCTTGAGCCGCGCCAAAACTTTCTGGATAGACGGCAAAATTGGATTGATGAAGATGTTTAAGCTTTTAGCCTTGGTTGTACCAATGTTCATTCACGGTATGTACGATTTTCTTCTTTCTGACCA
>JAILCM010000125.1 GCA_024680155.1 Treponema sp. | reverse complement strand
TCAGCCCGCTTCTTCCTTTTATAAATGACACCAAAGAAAATATAGAAGGAATTGTAGATTTTTGTGCCCAAGCCGGTGTTCATGCCATCATCTGTTTTGGAATCGGCCTTACTTTGCGCGAAGGAAACCGTGAATATTTTTACGCCGCGCTGGACCGCATTTTTCCTGGTCAAAAGGAAGTGGTTTCGACAAGCTCAACCACCGCAAATACAGGGTGCGCCACAGAAAGTCTCAAATCCCGTTACCAGCGTACTTTTGGCTATAACTACATGTGCTCAAGTCCTCGCGAACACGAACTCATGTCTTATCTGCAAAAACTCTGCCGCCAAAACAAGATTATGATTGGAACAGATTCTGTCTTTAAGTGGATAGAAGAGTTTCCAGAAAACGATCCGCTCCAACCAAGTTTATTTTGATAGCCAGCTAAGCCTGTTTTAATAGTATTTTTATTCTAAAGAAGATAATGAAAAAGTCCTTACTAGCATGTAAATCCCGCTATATTCAAAATGCGGCGGATTGCATCAATGTAGGTAAGACTTACATTATCCATGTGAACGCCATTTTTTGTAATATATCCAAGTTCAAAATTGTGGCTGATTTTTCCGTCTGGATTTTTAAGCGGAATTAAGACAAAGTGCTCGGCAGAATCGCCCGAGACTCCAGCTTCGTTCGCGTCCTTTCCAAAAACGCCCGAAAGAAATGTGTAGCCGTTAAGCTGTTCTAGTAAGTTCAGCTCGGTTGCGCGGTCAGCCACAGTGATTGCCTTGTCCAGTCCATAGTGGGAAATAACTTCTTCCGAAAAAAAAGATTTTACATCATCGGTGTCAAAAGTTACAAAATGATAAGGAACCAATTCATCTAGCGAAAGACTTTCTTTTTTTGCAAGCGGATGATTTTTATGAAGATACACAAACGCATTACATTCCGTTAAATGATGAAAAACCAACCCGCCACCATCAAGCGTCTTGTTAATTTCCGCCCGATTTGCATCACTTAAATACAAAATACCAATTTCGCTTTTTCCGCCCGCAACATCATCAATTACATCCAGGGCCTTTTTTTCACAAAATGCAAAATCATAACCGCTGTCGGAAAATTCTTTTACAATTTGCACAAAAGCCTTACGCGCAAACGCATAATACAAAGCCGAAACCGAAAAACGCTTTTTTTCGATTCCGCAATGCTTTTTGAGTAAATTTTCATATTGTAAATACAAATCTCTGGCATCGCGAATAAAACTTTCACCCTGTTCAGTCACTTTTACGCCGCGAGCTGAACGTGTAAAAATCTGGAATCCAAGTTCATCTTCCGTGTCATGAAGAGAACTTGAAAGCGAAGGCTGCGAAATAAAAAGTCTCTCCGATGCCTTATTAAGCGACCCCGCTTCTGCCACACCGATTATGTAACGTATTTGTTGTAAAGTCATACTTGTTATTGAAAGAGGATTATATCATAAAATAACCTATTTAGTCAGTAGGCAAAAGTGTTTTTACTTGTTATTTTATATGGAAAAGTGTATATTTTTATAGTGCATTTTTATAGAAAAGTGTATATTTTAACGGTAATTATTTGTAGAAAAGTGTAAGAACGCAAGGGGGTACCTTATGTATAGAAAAATAAAAGCATATATTTCTGAGTTTTTGAAGTCTGGTACAAATAAAGTGCTGGTTATTGATGGTGCCCGGCAAATCGGAAAATCATACATCATCCGCGAAGTTGGAACAGAACTTTTTGAAAATTATATAGAAATAAATCTGCTGGAAGATTCCCTGAACAACCGTTATTTTGAAAATACAAAAACCTCATCCGATTTTTACTTGCAGCTAAGTATGATTGCTGGAAACAAACTCAAGGAAAAAGAAAATACTCTTGTATTTCTTGATGAAATCCAGGCATATCCACATCTTCTAACTTTATTGAAATTTCTAAATCAAGATAACCGTTTTACCTATATAGCAAGCGGCTCACTTTTAGGAGTTACTCTTTCGCAGACATCATCAATTCCAATGGGAAGCATAGAAGTAAAACATATGTATCCAATGGATTTTGAAGAATTTCTGATTGCAAATAATTTTGGGCAATTTGCAATTTCTGTCTTAAGGGAAAAATTCAAAAAAAAGGAAAGCCTTGAAGAAAATATTCACAACAATTTGCTAAACCTGTTTAAGAAATACCTTCTTTCAGGCGGACTTCCAGAAGCTGTAAAGACTTTTATAGAAACAAGCAACATCGTAAAAGTTCGTACAATACAAAAACAAATTCATGAATATTATGGAATGGATGCATCAAAATATGACTTGGAACATAAATTAAAAATTAAAAGAATTTTTGATATGATTCCATCAACTCTTGAAAATAAAAAAAAGCGAATTATCGTGCAGGATATTGAAAATAAAAAAGGCAAGCGCTTTTCAAATTATCAGGATGAATTTGATTATCTTATAAACTCAGGTGTTGCACTGGAAGTAAAAGCAATTTCAACACCAGTATTTCCGCTCGATGAACATTCTGCCAAAAATCTCTTAAAACTTTATTTGAATGATGTAGGAATTTTGTCTGCACTTTTATACGAAAATAACATCCGGGCAATTTTGGATAATCAAAACAGTGTAAATCTGGGAACTGTATACGAAGCAGTTGTTGCTCAGGAATTAAAAGCCCATGAAAAATCCTTATTTTATTACGATAACAAAGCAAAGGGGGAAGTTGATTTTCTTATAAATGATTACGATTCTCTCTCGGTGCTACCAATTGAAGTAAAATCAGGAAAAGATTATTACATACATTCCGCTTTGAACAGCTTTTTACAAAACTCGGATTACAATGTTTCAAATGCAATAGTTTTATCAAACGAAAGAACGGTTTCTACAGATACAAACGGAATAACCTACATGCCAATTTATTATGTGATGTTTTTGTAGTATCGATAGTGTAATTAGCGGGTAGTTATCTTTCTAAATATCCTATAAATAAACATACTTACTGTTGCGCTGAAAACCTTATCAATTAAGTTTGTAACTGTTCCTCCAAAATATGCAGCAAACTTCAGGCTTTTTGTGACTACATAAATACCTTGTACGGCATTGTCCACTTGAGGAATTGTTGTGTTTGCAGAATAGAAAAAATATGAGATTGTATCTCCCAAAATAGAATTTGTGATGGCAGAAATTAAACCAATCCACATAAAACTTTCGGTTGAGTATGAGAATGATGATGAATAATTGATATTGCGTACATCTCTTATTCCGGAAGCTTTTGATGAATTTCTCCACTCCCTGCTGAAAACAAGATGGGCAACAACTGCGGTTGATACATGACAAATTGTAAAAAGAATGCCGGTATGTGCGAATATATATAGAAGAAAATTACTTGCAACGGCGCAGATTATTCCGGGAATAAAACCGCATAGGGCTGACACGGCAATAGTCATGATTGAATCGAGGTACAGAGGAAATGCGATGAGCCCTGCAAGATACGAACAAAGGTAATTTATGCCAATTGCGGATGCTGTAAAAATTATGATGAAGATTTTTCGTTTCATGATTTTTCCTTAAAAGGTATCCCCAGTATTTTTGCTTTTTTTATCAGGTCATGGCGGTCGCGGATGCACATTTTATCATAAATTGCAGTTCTCTGGTTACGAATTGTTTTTTCAGATTTTCCAAGTCTTTGTGCAATTTTAGAAATATCAAGATCCTCTAAAAGAAGATAAAAAACTTCCAGTTCTTTTTTTGAAAGACTCCTGTAATTATCAAAAACATATTCTTTATCGGTACGTGCGGTGTGTATGCCAGAATTATGCAATAAAAGAGAATTCCAGGCTTTTGTTGCCACGCTGTTCAAATATGTGTTACCGTTGCTTACAGCAATAATTGCTTTTTCCAGTTCTTCAATTGGTGCTTCTTTTGTAACAAACCCCTGAATCCCATTCATAAGAGCATCCTGAATGTGAAGTTCATCGTTATACATTGTGTATACAAGAATTGAAGCATTAGGATTAGCCGCTTTCATTTGTACAAGAGAATTCAATGAACTTTCACCGTCGAGATTCATATCAAGAATTACAACGCGGATTTCGTTATCGTCGGTAAGTTTTTGGATTGCTTCCTGTGCGGTTCCAGCTCCTGTAATTTTAAAATCAGGATTTTTACTTTGAAGCATAAAAATCATCCCGTCGCGCAAACCTGTGTGGTCATCAACGAACAGAATTTTTAATGGTGATTGCAATTGTAAGCCCTCCGTCATTTATGAAATTTGCCGTTCCCCCAATGAGTTCAGCACGTTTTTTTATATTTGTAACGCCGTAGTGTTTTACAGCATCTTTTTTATTTTTCTGATCAACTTCCGACTGTTCAAAGCCCTGGCCGTTATCACTGATGATAAAGCGGAAATCGCCTATGCCGTCTATAATTTTGATTTCGACCTGAGTTGCATTTGAGTGGCGCGAAATATTACTCAAAGCTTCCTGCAAAATGCGGATAAGATGTGATTTTGTATTTTTATCCAGCGTGGTGATTTTCTGGCTTGCAACGTAAACGTCTGTTTTTATTCCAAAATTTGCTTCAAATGCCTGCCCAATTTCGCGTACTGTTTTTTCTAAATCTTCCGAAAAATCAATGCTTCCCGAACCAATCATGTAGCGGATTTCGTTGAGTGCCTGTTTTGCGTAGAATTTCGATTTTGGGATGTCTTCTTTTTCAAGATAAACTTTGAGCGCGGCAAGATTCTGTGCAACTCCGTCGTGAAGGTCGCGGCTGAAATTCGTCTGCTCGGTCTGCATGGTTTTTAACTGCTCCAGTTGCATCGAATTCTTAAAAAATTTTTCAAAAATGATGAAGGCGGCAATTGCAATAAGAAAAAGCGAACTGTATAAAAGCGAGTCAAAACCAAAATTCAGTCGTGTCTGGGTGTCGTGGATATGGTTCTGAAATGAGATGATTGCGTTCGTGTCCTGAGTGTCGGTCTGAATATTCTGGATGATTGTAGCAAGTTCAATTTGGAGTGATTCGTCAAAATATGTATAGGCTTCGTAGTCGTTTTTGAGCTTTTGGGAAATTAGCGTATCGGCGGAATTCTTTTGCTCAAGCTGAAGAAGAAGCATATCGGAATCCAGTTGCTGAATTTTTGCGTTACTCGCGCGCTTAAAATACACCGTACAGAAAAAGATGATAAGAGCAAGATATATGAATATAAGTTCGATTCTAAACGCTTTTTTAATAAGGCCGCGCAACTTTAATTCCATAACGAAAAAGTATATCACAAGCCGCAATATTTGTTTTAGGAAAAATTCCTAAAAACTATAGGATTTTTTTGGGAAAAATAACCAAATCGAATTTTCAAACGTAGGGTAAAATTACATTGAAAGAATAAACTTATACAAGAAGGAATTAGAATTATGGATTTATTAGAAACAATCAAAACAAATTACTCATCAATTGCCGACGCTTTGATAAAGGAGCAGACAGAAACAAAGGGGATTGTTGCAAATATGACTAGCGAAATGTTTGCTGCTGAACCTGTCGTAATCACCTCGGAACAGCTTATTTCTGGTTCTGACCTAAAAGAAATTGAGGCATTTTCTAGAAAAAAGAATTGCGTTTATATTATTAAACTGGAAAATGAAAATTGTATTTCTGAAATAAAAACTACATTTGAATTAAAAAAGAAAGAAAAAAAAGAACATGAATTCCAATGGAATCTTCCAAAGAGTAACGAAATAACCTCCTGCACACTCTATGTTGGAAGCACGCAGGATGACTTAGCTAAACGTCTCTATCAGCATTTAGGCGTAAACCTTGGAAAACAGGCAGGCTCTACTTACGCTCTATATCTTTCAAAATGGTGGAAAAAAGAATTTCCTGCCGTAAAGATTTCTGCATTTCAGTTTTCAGAAGCAAGCAAAACACAATTACAGTTCATTGAAGACACTTTCTCTGAAATCTTAAAACCAATGTTTGGAAAAAAGGGACCAAATACAAAGTAAAAATGAGACATTTGTAAAATAGCTGGGAAACTGTGATTTAAGTAGCAAAATCTATTGAGGTGCAAATATGGGAAATGAAATCTTATCAAACAAAGAGATTAAGAATCTGCTAAAAGAAATTTCAGAAGACGAGAATTCACCGCAGGAGCCTAAAATCTGTACTTACGATTTTAGACGTACAGACTTTCTTGCTAAACGTCAGAAAGATGTGATTAAAAAACTGTTCTGTAACTCAGACTCGGCATATTCACTTGAATTACTGAATATTGATGAATATATCAAATCCTGCACAGAAAACGCTTTTCTTTTCAGATTCCGTCTCAACGGAAAAATCTGTCTGGCTTCTCTTTCCAAAAAATCCCGATACACAAAGGATAATCCACCGGTCAATGTGCTTAAGCAGGTTCTTCAACGGTTCAAAGAGGAATTTGAAATTGCAACAGAAACATTGCCGTATTATCCTCTTGATTTTTCTCATTTTTACCAAATTCCAGATGATGAAAGCCATGATGCGAAAAAAACAGCACAAAGCCTTTTTGTCAATTCATATCAAATGGGCTTGCATGTTCTCAACTATTACTATGATGACAATTTGAACAGAAAAACGAAAGACGAAGTGGAAATCTCTCTATTCCTTGATAAAGATGAGGTCAAAAAAATTGCTGATTTACTTTCTCCCGAGCAAAATATTGTTGAATGGAAAGACGATTGCAATGCAGTTGCACTTCTCGGTGGCTTTAACTGGAGCGATGAAGCAAATCTCAAAAAAGATGACATTATTCCGCTCAACACCATGGTTACAAGTCCGCTCCCGATTATAAAAGACGGAAAAATTGCCGCTTTCGCAGAGGTTATGTGTATAGACGAAAATTTTGGTCTGAAGATTACGGAAGTTGTGGAAAAATCACCGGAAGAAATTGTGGAAGATGCACTTGAAAAAGGTCGTCGTGAATGTGAAAAAATGTTTGGAATAACAGAGGAGAAAAAAAATGACTGAAGCAGCTAAAAAAACAATAGAAAATGAAACCGTGGATATTCTGTATGGGTTCAAAAATCAGGAAAATCGTAAAAATCATTTTGACAAGAGTTTCAAAACTGACGGCTTAAAAGACATTCTTTCTGATGAAGATTTTGCGCTTCTTGAAAAACAGAATAGCCTCTACGAAAAAAATCTACAGCTAAAAGAAATCCTGCAAAATTATTTCAGTTCAGAAAATGGCGGAGTTAATGAGGAGAACCAGAAACTTTCCGAGTGGATTATAAAAGAATGGGGCGGAGTACATTCAGTTAAAGATTTTGACAAAATCAATAATGACATAAAAAACTTCTACGACAAAAACCAGAGCGGAAAAGAAAAACTCGATGATATAAAACTTTCTGATTCAATTTCTTTGCGTTCAAAAGTTCTTTCTTTTCTTGCCCCAGATGAGTATGTTATTTGTGATTCACAGAATATTTTTGCACTTAACTGGCTGCTTTTCTTTGCTCAACTGGACAGTGATAAAATTCATCTTTTTACACCGCTTCCAAGCAAAAACAAAATAATCATAAAATACAATTTTGAAACAATTGCCTATGTATTTTTTGAAAAAGAAATTGCATGCACGTTTACAACATATTCAGAATATTGCTGTCTGATAAAAAATCTAACAAAAAAACTCGGCTTTAAGAAAATCTACGAAACTGAAATGCTGCTTTCTTCTATTTCTGTAGATAAAGAGCACGGTATTCCAGCATTTGTGAAAGGAAAAATAAAGGAAACTTGGGATAAATGACCAAAGGGACTTTGGGAATGTAATATAAAATGATTATCTGGAGGATATCAATGAAAAAATCAAACATTTTTAAGACTATAATTATCATGTCACTTATTTTATTTCTTAGCGTTCCAGCCTTCGCTGCAGGAGAAAAAAGAATAGACTGGAACGGAAAACTTGAAGGCGAAGAAGAGATTCCTGCCTGGTTAAGAACTATGCGACGAGGTAACGCTATTGATTACTGTCAAGAGTTTGGACTTAACTCAAAAATAAACCGCGAATGGTTTATTCCTGTTGGAGTTGAATCATATATAGGCTGGGAAGATGGTCTTGTAGCTGCACGGGCACAGCAGTTTATGGCATTAGGTCAAACAATTGCCACAACTATCAACAGTGCTATTGGTTCAGATTTGAGTAATGGAGCTAAAAACAATATACAAAATATTGCACTTTCTTCATTAACAACAGTGACTGGCGTTGAGTTTGAAGGTTACCACTGGTATGAAGTAGAGAAAGAAGTTTCTACTGGTCGCAACAAGAAGGGAAAAACTGTAACAAAAAAGCAGCATGTCTGGTATGTTTACGCATTCTATTCAATGGATAGAAGTGCTTATGATACACAGTTAAAGCTTTCGCTTCAGAAAATTGTAAAAGAAGGAGGATTTACAAAAGAAGAAGCCGCAATGATTGCAGAACGTGGATTAAAAGCGCTAGATGCACAGTATCGTCGTTCAGCAGAATTCCAGCAAAAGATTGCAGAAGAACAGCAGAAACAGAGACTGGCTTGGGATGCTCAGCAGATGAATATTCAGCAGCAATTCGTAGACCAGCAAATAGACAGTCTTAACCGAACTCAGACAATGGCAGAAGCAAATCAGCGTAATCAGAATGATTTGGCAAACCGAAATGCGACAAATCTTTATAATCAGCAGACAATGCATCAGTCTAATCAGAATCAGGTAGATAATCGCAATATTGATACAAATCAGCAGCAGATACAAGGCACTACACAGCAGCTGGAAAGCCGAGACCGTGCAGATATAGCTATGGCACAGGCAAACGCACAATCAAATGCTACACAAGCAGTGGCAGAATCTGGAACAGCAGCAGCAGTTGCAGGCCAATTAGGAAGTAATGAAAATCCTATGGGGCCCGCAATGAATGACCCAGTTGCTATGCTTTTAGGACTCTAACTTAATAAATAAAAATAAAATCAGGAATTTGATTATTATGAAACGATTTCTTTTTTGTATTACCTTTTTTGTTTTTGCAATTTCCGCTGTATTTTCTCAAGTAAAATCAAATGCCAAAATTACAGTTTCACCACTTATTTTGCAGAACGGAAGTGAAGAAAACAACTGGATTCCGCTTTTTGTACAAGGACAACTTACAAGCGATATTCAAAATTATTCGGATTTTCAGGTAATAGACAGAATTTCTGCGGCACAACTTGCTGGTGAACAGAGAGCGATGGAAACTGCTGCCGCTGTCAACAATGATGATATTACAATTCAGTATGCTGAACTTCTTTCTGCAGATTATACAGTAATTGTTACTCTTATAAAAAAGGATTCGTCGTATGCATTGAACGCAAAAGTTCTTTCTGTTCAAACAAGTTCAACCGTAGGAAAAGCATATTCAAACCCAAATGTTTACGAACAATCTATTTCTGACGGAAGCGCCGTACATGCTTTGGCATACGAACTCTTGCTAGGGCTTGGAATTTCCGAAAGTAAACTCGCAGACTTAAAAAAAGCACAGACAGAAGCTCAAATAAATGCAGTACTGGCACAGCAAAACCTTGCAAAAGGTATTATTGCAGAACAAAGCGGCATGAACATAGAAGCCATGTCTTATTATATGAAAGCAGCCGGTGGCAATGACAAATTGAAAGAAGCAATGCAAAGACTTTCCCAAACTTCACAGAAAGTTTCATCTGGAAATTTTGGAAAAGATGCAGAAAACAAAATCAGATTCCGCAATCAATGGATAGAACTTTTAAAACAAACCGTTAAGACTTTGGAAAAAGATCCTCCATTCTTTTTTATGTACGAACCAAAACTTACCCCGCTTGAACTAGAAAAAGATGATTACAAAGATGGAACACAGTCTTTTTTAATAAAAGGTGGCTTATACTGTTCAGATGAAATCGATATTATTAAAAACTTAAAAAATGCATTGAAGAAAATACCGGAGTCAGAAAATTGGGGTGAGGTAGTTACAAACTTTCCTCGTTCATTAGCAAGTGAACATTCTTGGCTACAAAGTGATTCAGATAGCGGGGTCTTTGTTACAATTTCGCTTAAAAATAAAGATAACAAAAAACTGCAGTCAGAAACATTTAAATATAGAGTAGGTTCGGGTTGGGCTTATTTTGATGGAATTAGACATATTAAAAGCGATGGAAAATGGTACGGTCACTACAACGAGAACGGTAGGAATAATTTTAAATCTTCTCCTGGAAATCTTGTAATTTCAAAGGTTCCTGTTAGTGATTTAGTATCTACTGATACTCTAATAATTTCTGTCGATTCAATTATTTACTACTATGAATCGAATTATAACCCCAAAACTGAAAACTGGCAAATTCCGGTTATGACAACGGATGCAATGGCAAAAAACATAACACTTGGAATTGAACCTTATCAAACATTATTTGGCACAGCAATACGTACAAGGCCAGTAAAACTATGGAAAAAGGAATTTATTTCTGAATTAAAAGACCTGGAATTAGATTCCTCGTATAATTATGAAAAGAATCCAAATGATTATGCATATTTTAAATCAGCAAAAATTCAAGTGAATGGAATTTCATTTGAAGGAAAAGGCACAAGTTTCTACAAATCTGGAGAAAGCTGTTACGCTGGTATTATTTTTGATGAAAATGGTCAAATAATTGAAGTTTTTAATAACAGCCCGGCAGCAAAGGCAGGTATTCAAGTTGGAGATAAATTCGATTTTAGCAGAATAGATAAAATTGATATTTTATATAAACTTGCGGATATTGTGATAAATAACAATCCACCGGATAATTATTATAGAAAAACTGACTATACAGATAAAAGAAGTTCCGAAGAATACCGAAGTTTATTTCCTCCAAGTTTTTCTTCGGGCGATATACTCACACTGCCACTTACCAGAGATGGTAAACCGTATGTTGCAAAAGTTGAACTTATTGCAAAACAAAATATTACATATAAAGATGTTTGTGAAACTATATTACCAATTAAACAGGATTATCAAAATTTATGTGATACGTATATATCAGAATTTTCTGGTCATTCTTGTAGATTTGAGTATGCAGGTTTTGAAATGAAGGAGGAATGGAATCCTGTTGTTAGTAAAGTCAATCCAGATTCTCCTGCTCAGAAAGCTGGTTTACAGGTAGGAGATGTAATTTATAAACAAAAACCAGATGATTTTTTTTCTGATAGAGATAATATGCTTTTTCTTGCTTGTAAAGATATAAAAAAACAAATAGAAAAAATGAAAGTCGGGGATGTTTATACTGTATATTGCAAACGTAAAAAAGAAAAACTGAAAATTGAAATTAAATTAGAATATACATTATCTGAAGAGAAGAAATCAGAGTTTATTATAAAAGCAGTAAATAACTATATGCATAATAAAAGCTTTTTCTAGATCTTTTTATGAGAATAATTGATATGTATAAACCAAAACGTTTTTTGATTACTTTATTAATATTTTTCTCTTTATTCAGCATCTATGCAAAACCTCTGGCAGAAAAACCTGATTGGATAGAAAACTGGCGTACTATTTACCCTGATTCAGTTTATATAGCACAATTAGGAAAAGCGACTGGCAAAAATGGCAATGCAGAAATAAAAACTATAGCAACAAATATGATTGCACAATATATCAAGACAAATGTTCAGTCGCAGCTTTCCTCTTCAATGGAAACAAAAACCAGTATAACTAGTGAAGGTCAGATAAAAACAAGTACAGAACGTACAAACAGTCAGGACATTACTCTTTCTGTAGACATAAATTTAACATCACTGGAATTTACAGAACCCTGGTACAACAAAAAAGAAAAAACATGGTATTGTCTGGCATATGTGGAACGTAAAAAAATCTGGGAACAGTACCGGCCGAATATCCAGAATGCAAGAAATAAACTTTTTTCATTTTATGAAGCCGCTGAAAAAACTTCAGAACCATTGTATAAAATGTTGCTTTATACTCAGTCAAAAGATTATGAAGAAAAATTCTTTATTGCTTATTCGTTTGCAAACATTTTGTCATCATCTCTTACAAAAGAAAACTACGCCCATGATGCAGATATTATTTCATCTGTAACTGCAAAAATAACAGAAGAGAAAAACAAAGCTACATTTGCATTGAAAATTTCTGGTGACAAAAAAAATATTGTTTATCAATCCTTAAAAGAAACATTCAGTAACGAGGGGTACGTTGTAAAAATTCAGGATGAAGATGCTCTTTATAGTGTTTATGCAACAATTCATCTTGATGACATGCCTGTACAATCCCTTCATGTAATTTGTCCATCAATAGAAATTACAATCGAAGGAAAAACTGTTTCAGTCTTTTCGTATGCAAAACAATTGCAAAATTTTTCAGGATTAAATGAAGATATCGTTCACGCAAAAGCAGTAAAAGCTCTTGCAGAAGAAATTCAAAAATCATTTATAAATGAATTCAACGAAAAACTAAATCAAAATTCTTTGAACAATTTGTTTAATGATTTATAAAACTAGAGGATTACAATGGATTATGGCACAGGGAAAACTTTTTTGGTTCAAAATGAAAGAAACAGATTTCTAGCTGAGGAATTCTTTATGCTTTCATGGGAAGCTGCGAGTGAACACAATAAAATTTTTAAATTTTCAACTGAAGAGGAGTTATCCCAATTAAATAATCAAGAACCGCAATCTTACGAAACTTTTATAAAACAAAAAGAACAATTTATGCCAGATGTAAAAGAATTTACTGAAAAAATTCGCAAAGATTTAAATCTAAACAATAAAAAATCAGTTTCAAAAGTATTGTTTGACAAAAATAATAATGAATACTTAAAACAATACATAGCAGAACCAGGAGAAGTTTCCTTTGCTACATCACAAAAATTACTGAATATGATGTGCAAATATTACTGGTGCATTGGATGGATTTATGAGCCGCCACATTTGCCAATTGATAAGATTAATTTAAGTAAACTTCCAAAGAATAAAATTCTTGTTTCAAACGGTAAAGACGAAAAAACGCCTGATAATATTAGCTGGACTACGGATATAATCACAAAGAATGATTATGAGAACATAATCTCAGAATTTGTAAAGCTTGCAGAAGCCCAAGGTTATAAGTCTTTAGCTATATGGGAATTATACAGCTGGGAAAGAAAATATACACAAGATAAGTAAAAAGGAATTTTTCATTATGGCAGCTGACAACATCATCTCTACCCTTCAAACCTCAAATCTCCAGGAACTCATAGATTCCACCCCCGAAAACGGCCTGCTCAAACTCGGATTTGGCGTTTACAAAGGCGCTTTTTCCATAAAATCAAAAATCACAATACAAGGCGGCGGATTTTCGGACAAAGATGATTCTCTTGCAAATTTAAAAACAATTATCGTTGTTCCAGAATCTGAATCTGTTGCTATAAGCAGTGTGGCAACGTTTGAAGGACTTGTTTTTGTTGGAGAAAAATTCTATGAAGAGCACAAAAGTCGCATATTGGCTGAAGTCATACCGTATCAGCTTGTAAGCGACAAAAACACGGAAAGGCGTGAGCAGGCATACAAGCTCCATCAGAAATATCTGGAAGATTTTGAGGAATATTCAAACAATCACGAACGGGATAAACTCTACGAAATTGCAGAAAATGAAATGGATAACTCTCTTTTACAAATAGAAGCAGATGGCGTTGTACTCCGTAAAGTCTGTGTTGTTGGTTCGCCGTCAAACGGAATTGTCGTTACCGGTAAGGCGGAATTTTCATGTATCAGCGCCAGCAAAAATCAGTTTACGAATCTTGTGGTCAAAAGCGGGGCTGAAGTTAGGTTTACTCAGATAAACAAAAACGGACTTTTGCAGAATTCATTTTCTTATTCATTCAAGGCTTGGGGAATCCATTGTAACGGAAAAATATTTCTGGCAAACAGCAATTCTGAAAATGAAACTGGTCTTTATGCAGACTGCAATATGCTGCAGGGACTCTGCTTGAACGGCCAGATAAACACATATGATGAAATAATCGAAAACAGTGAAAAAAAAGCTGAACAAGCACTCTCTGGGAAAATATGTGTGCGTTACAATCTGGGAACAGGTTTTGGCATATATCAAAAAGCAACTGTAAACCTAAAACAGATTTATCTTAATGAAAACACAGGCTCAGGTCTTATTCTTGATGAAGAGGCTTGTCTTACGGTAGATGACATTAATTCACGCAATAATGGTGCCGGTGGAATTCAGCTTTGGGGAGATTCGAATCTTCATGCAGGTTTGTTGTATTGTGTCAAAAATGGAGAAGAAGGTATTGTCATTGCTGAAAACTCTAAAATGCGTGCAGAAGAAATCTTGCTTACCGAAAATCAAGGCGAGTTCGGCGGACTTTGCGTACAGGATGATGCAACCGCAGAAATTGAATCATTTGAAGCGTTTGAAAATCGGCTTGGATTTTTTGCAACGGACAATGCAAAGCTTAAAATCTCCTACGAAGAATGCAAAGTGTATGATAATGAAGAAGGTCATTGCAAATTAGAAGGAAATGCAGTTGCAGAATTCACAAACGTCAGTTTCTTTCACGAAGCAGAAGAAAGTGGTTACATTCCCATGGCAGATGATACTGTGGGAAAACTCTTTGTTTCGGAAAATGCAAGCGCAAAATTCAATAACTGCTATTTCTATAACTGTCCGAGTGAAGAATATGTTATTTATGCAAACAGTGCGGCTTCCCTCAATTTTGATTCCTGCCATTTTGGTATAAAACCTGATCAAGGAATTTATGATTTGAACGATACACAAATTCATGGCGGAATTTGTGTTTCAGGTAATGCTTCTATAACACTTACAAACACCAAAGACGTTAATTGTGAACTTGAGCATTTTATCAAAGCAGATAAATCCGTTCAGATTACAGATGATGGTTGGAATGACCAGACAACCGTTAATCGTACTTAGGTAACAAGGTGAGCGTAGAAAATTTTGCCATAAAACAGAAAAGAAATATCTCAAATCTCGCATTTCTTTCAAAACACACCGGCGAGCCATATTTGTACGACTTGCCGCTGTGTGATGGCGTAAATCACAACTCTGTGTTTGTGCTTTTGCAAAAAGATGATGTAAGGGCTTTTCTTTCTGCAAACGGAACCACCGCTCCAATTGTAGACCGCATCACCGAAGAAGATTTACGTAATGAAGAAATCTATCGCAAACTTGCAATTATGGAAGAACAGGATAAGTTCATAAAAGAAAAAATCTTATGTCCTGTCATCACAGATTTTTGCAATCGTAATTTGCAACATGCCGTTTGCCCTGGTGATTTTATTTCTTTGCGTAATCCGTATGATATCCTGCATATCACAAATCAAATGGGTGAATTTCAAGGTGAAGTTTTCGAAGCTTACGTTACATTAGAAATTTACAAAATCCGTTTTATCTTATGGGAAAAAATCAAAAACACGGCTGAGTCAAGGCTTTAATCAAAAAAGAACCTTGACTTCGCCGTATAGTATTAGTGGTAAAGCTAAAAAATGCTTTCGCATTTTTTTTAACGCTTTGCTATAGAACAACGGTCGCCAGCGGCCTTACACATTAAACAGCTCCGTACTCAAATATCTCAATCCTGTATCCGGGAATACAACTACAATATTTTTTCCTTCATATTCAGCCCTTTTTGCAAGTTCAGTTGCGCCCCACAAAGCAGCCCCGCTGGAATTTCCAACAAGAACACCGTCCGTCTTTGCAACAATACGTGCTGCTTCAAAAGAAGGTTTTACAGTTGCAACAAGCACTTCATCATAAACACCTCTTGTATTACGCACAGTAACAGGCACCCGTTCTTCCGGCACTTCCGTAAAATTGTGAATTCCAGTCAATGCAGTGGCATCCAGAGCAGGCTCAACAGCAACAATTTTTACATCCTTATTTTGAGCCTTTACATAATCGCTGATTCCGCGCAAAGTACCTCCGGTTCCAACTGCACTTACAACAGCTGCCAGTTCTCCGCCAGTCTGTTCCCAGATTTCCACACCAGTTGTGTCGTGGTGAGCAGCCGGATTCAACGGATTAAGCATCTGGTCAACAAAATAAATGTCTTCTCCAGCTGCCTGTCTGTCGCGAATATGCTGCTTTAAAATATTAGTTGCGGCTACAAAGTCTCCATTTGTGGTTTTAAGAGCATCCTGAATTTCCGGCACATTACTAATTCTGGTTACATTTGCTCCAAACGCCTTCATAATGTCAAATCGTTCCTGACTTGTTCCATCCTGAAGATAAATCGTAACATCATAACCTTTCATTGCACCGATTGCACTTACCGCAATTCCAGTGTTTCCGCTTGTATATTCAATTAAAGTTGTCACACCAGGTTTGATTTTTCCTTCACGTTCTGCATCTTCAATAATTCGCAAAACAATACGGTCTTTAATGCTTCCAATCGGATTAAAGTATTCAACCTTTGCAAGCATGTGAGCCTTAAGCCCAAGTTTTTTTTCGTACCCGTGAAGTCGTACTAAGGGTGTATTTCCAACCAATTCTGTAAGTGATTCGTGTATTTTTGACATTTTATTTCTTTGCCTCTTCTTTAATAAATTTATCTGCATTCTGCTCGTACCACCATTTTGTGTACGGCAACTTAATTCTTGCAGCAAGATTTTTCTCGAACGAACGGTTTGTAACAGTGTCGCGGATAAGTTTTGCAAAGCTCAATGTTCCTTCGTAACCAAAAACCGTGTACTCATCGGCAACGAATACTGCGGCAAAGCCCTGCTTAATCGCCCAGACTGTTGTACCTGGATGGCGGCTAAAGTAAACATCCGGCTTATAGTAATTCAAAATGTTCAAAACTTCGTAGTTCTGTTGGTCG
>JAILCM010000107.1 GCA_024680155.1 Treponema sp. | reverse complement strand
TACACAAGGAGTACCCATACCGCGAGCAACAACGGCAGCGTGTGATGTACGTCCACCAGTAGATGTAAGAATACCCTGAGCAACATACATACCTGCAATGTCATCAGGAGAAGTTTCTTTACGAACGAGAATAACTTTCTTACCTTTCTTGTCTTCTTCTACAGCTTCTTCTGCAGTGAATACGATTTCACCACATCCAGCTCCTGGAGAAGCGTTGAGTGCAGATGCCAAAGGTTTAGCAGATTTAAGAGCCTTAGCTTCGAACTGTGGGTGAAGGAGCTGATCAAGCTGATCCGGCTTAACGCGGAGAAGAGCCTGTTCTTTTGTAATCATTCCTTCGCCAACCATGTCTACAGCCATCTTTACAGCAGCTGGACCAGTTCTCTTACCATTGCGGCACTGGAGCATGAAGAGTTTTCCTTCCTGTACAGTGAATTCCATATCCTGCATATCATGGTAGTGAGCTTCAAGACGATCACGGATTGTAGAAATTTCTTTGAAGATTTCTGGCTGCTGTTTTTCAAGAGCAGAAATATCCATTGGAGTACGAATACCAGCTACTACGTCTTCACCCTGAGCATTGATAAGATATTCAGCCATGAAGTGGTTTTCACCAGTTGAAGGGTCACGAGAGAATGCAACACCAGTTCCAGATGTGTCACCCATGTTACCGAATACCATAGCCATTACAGTAACAGCAGTTCCATTAATTACGTTTTCGTCGATATTGTTAAGCTTGCGGTAAATGATAGCGCGTTCGTTCATCCAAGAACCGAATACAGCACCGATAGCTCCCCACATCTGAACCTGTGGATCCTGAGGGAAATCTTCACCCTTTTCTTTCTTGTACATTGCCTTGTACTTTGTTACGATTTCCTGGAGTTCTTCTGTTGTAAGTTCAACGTCTTCTTTAATTCCGCGGTGTGATTTTACTTCGTCAATGATAGCTTCAAATTTGTCATGATCAACACCCATAGCAACGTTACCGTACATCTGAATAAAGCGACGGTAAGCATCCCATGCAAAACGTGGATTGTTTGTCTTGTTAGCAAGACCAAGAACTGATTTGTCGTTAAGACCGAGGTTGAGGATTGTATCCATCATACCAGGCATAGATTCAGCTGCACCAGAACGAACAGAAACGAGAAGTGGATCATTTTCATCACCAAGTTTCTTTCCGAATGTTTTTTCAAGACGATCGAGGTAAGCTGCAACTTCCTTATCAAGTCCTTCAGGATATTTTTTACCAAGTTTGTAATATTCCTGACATACGTCAATTGAAATTGTGAATCCAGGTGGAACTGGAAGACTTAAAGGAGCCTTTGCCATCTGAGCAAGGTTAGCACCTTTACCGCCGAGAATAGGACGCATTGATTCATCGCCTTCTGCGTCACCGTTGCCGAAAAAGTAAACATACTTTGTAGCCATTGATTTTTCTCCATTATTTAAAATAATTTGCAATGTTAAGTATTACTATTTTATAGATAAAAATGATTACAGTCAATGAGCAAATTTTTAGAAACAGTTTTTCATGAATTCACAATTTTTTTGTACAATTTTCAAAGAAGTTAATCATTTACTATTGTTCTCCTCTATTCTATACTTCAACTATGAGTTTTATAGATAATACAAAATTGAATACAAAGAAAGTTCTACTTGGAGCTTGCGGATGTGCACTTGATTTGGGTGATGGAAGCGAGCGTGGTTTTTACGTTAATCAGGATTATGTTTTACAGAAAATGAAGAAAATTCATCGCGGAATAAGCCTGATGTACACTTACTACCCTAACGACAAAGAATGGCCAACACGTGCCTGTATGATAGATGCCGGAAACGAACCAAAAGGAGCCTGGGATTCACCTTACGAAAATTATTTTCCATATCGTGGTGGACGAGAAGGTCTTCGCGATGGTGAACCGTTCAATTTTATGAAAGAAATCCGCCGTCACGGAATGGATGTTGTCCTTACAATGACAATTGACCCGGCTCTAAAAGAAGAAGATTTAATTCTTGTTGCAAAAGATTTACGCCCTTACGGAAGACTTTTGTTACGCGTAAACCACGAATGTACGGGAACCTGGTTCTGCTACAACAAACGTGCAAGCTACCAGCAAATTGCAGACTTTTTTGTTCTTGTGTGCAAAGTTATGCACGAATACGCTCCGAACGTAAAAGTAATTTTGTGCGCCGGAATGTTTGAAAAAGCAACCGGAAAAATAGAAATGGAAGATATTTTCTTAAAGGCCCACAAAGCTGCCGACATCTGGTCTGGAGATAATTATCTTTCTTTGCACTGGGGATGGCCTGTTGATGTTGCAACAAAAGAAACACACAATTACGCCTGCTACAATGTTGATGACATTTACGACAAGGCAAAAGCAACTTTGCACCGCCTGCGCGAAATTACCGGACAGGACAAACCTTTTGTTTTATCTGAACTCAACGGAGATGGTGATGTAACCGGTGCTTACGGACAGGCAGAACAGATGAAGCATTTTATGGAACGTCTTGAAAAAGATGATGAAAAATGGCTTTCTGCATTTACGCTTTATCAGTTCCGCGATGACGGCCGACTTGGTCTTGAAGTTACCGACCCTAACAACAGCGACGTTGGAATTGAACAGCCTATTCTTGGAGTTTACCGTAAACAGCTCCATAAAGAATTTTTCAGTCAGAAAATGAGTGATGCAGGAGACTTAAGACTTCCTGCAAAATTGCGCTGGAGTTCTTCCGAAGATGCAGAAGGTGTAGAAATAGAACTTAATATAGAAAAAAATCCTGTTTTTGCAGAACTTTATTTTGAAGATGAACTTCGTAACTTAAACCTAATGATTGAATTTGGCGGCTGGTGGTTCTACAAAGCTCCTGGCGTAAAATTTGTAGATTTGATGAGCTACTTCTTTGAAAATAAACTTGCCGACGGAGAAAGCCGTAAAATGAAACTTAGATTCTTTTCTCCACCTGCCGACGGCCTAAATCATCCGCTAGACGGAACAGACCCATTCAAAACTCCAGACGGCGACTGGATGAACAATTCGTTCACAACTCTACCCGCCCTTCCAAAAATCCGTATCGACTATGAACCGGTAGCGTTATCTTAATTTTATCACCGTCATAGGTCACAAAATAATAATGCAGATAAACGCACATTGTGGCCTATGACAACTCTACCTTATCTGCCCATCACCTTCAATCAAATATTTTGTAGTGGTAAGAACTTTTATTCCCATTGGACCGCGGGCATGAAGCTTTTGGGTACTGATTCCAATTTCGGCTCCAAAACCAAATTCGCCGCCGTCGGTAAAACGAGTGGAAGCATTTACATACACACAAGACGCATCAACTTTTGCCTGGAACAATTTTGCATTCTGGCGGCTCTCGGTGATGATGCTTTCGCTGTGCTTTGTGTTGTGAGCATTTATATAAGAAATTGCTTCATCAACATTTTCTACAATTTTAAGACAGCATTCATAATCCAGATATTCGTTTCCATAATCTTGCTCGGTTGCAGGAACAATAAGATTTGAACTAACCTGATCGGAACAAGCATTTTTACAAATTGTCATAGCATTTTCGTCAGCATGAATTTTTACGCGCCCATCAAATGTCTGAACAAGCTTTGGAATAAACTTTTCTGTAATCGATTTATGAACCAGAATACATTCGATTGCATTGCACACGCTTGGACGCTGGATTTTTGCATTTTCAGCGATTTTTGCGGCCATTTCCAAATCGGCAGTTTCATCCACAAAAAGATGGCACACACCGCTTCCAGTTTCAATTACAGGGACCCGCGCATTTTGAACAACATTCTGAATAAGTTTTTTTCCACCGCGTGGAAGGACAACATCAATTTTTCCAACTGCATTCAAAATCTGGTCAACGTCACTGTGGTCGTGTTCGCGAACTTCTACAAGCTCAATTGCACCTGGAATTCCGCCATCAGTTTTTGCAAGAGCATCCTTTATAATAGAAACAATTGCTTTATTTGAGTTGTAGGCACTTGCAGAACCACGTAGCAAGATTGCATTTCCGCTTTTATAGGCAAGACAGAAAACGTCTACGGTAACGTTCGGACGACTTTCGTAAATGATAGAAACAACTCCAAGCGGAACACGCACCTGACGTATAGAAAGCCCATTTGGAGTTTTCCAGCCGGCAATTTCTTCACCAACCGGGTCTGTCTGGCCAATTACAATACGCAAGCTGGAAATTATACCGTCAATACGTTTATCATCAAGGGCAAGGCGGTCTATCAAAGATTCGCTCATTCCATTTTTGCGGCCATTTTCTATATCAATTTTATTTGCTTCTATTATTTGCGCACGATTTTTGTCTAAGGCAACGGCAACTGCTTCAAGAGCGGCATTTTTCTGAGCTGCAGTTTGAAGTGCAAGAGCCTCACTTCCTTTTTTTAATGATAAACAAATTAAATCCAAATCCATAGTTTTCTCCCATAAGTGCCCGCCACAAAACTTAATTTTCAAATATGCAGCGTATATATAAAAAAAGCCGGAACTCAAAAGCCCCGGCTGTGATTTTCTTAGTAGTTTGCTAGGAAGTACATTCCAAGTTCCATTGCAAGTCTGAATTTTTCTTCAGACCAATCTGCAGTTTGTGGAAGACTCGAAATATACCACCAGAAAATTCCAAACTCAGGGTCAATTCTGATTGAATATTCCGCAAAATCGGGGGAATCAGTTTTTTGACCAAACATAAGGAACACTGCCTGATTAATTATCTGACGGAAAAGTGAATAATTTTCTGTCCAGGAAGGATTTTCTGTGAGAAGCTGGTTTAACTGGTAAAGCAACTGCTCTTTTAATGCAATGTCAGATTTTTCAACCCAAGTTTTCTGAATAAGTAACGTAAGATTATTCTTAAAACTGATAAGCAATTTAGAGGACGCATCATCATTCATCGATGAAAAATTATCAGCTGCTCCAAAAGCCTTTGCAATAATATCAGCGCTTTTTTCATAACCATTAGAATTATCAATAAAAACTGAAAGTGCTTTAACTGTATCTGAATCTAAAAATTCCGAAATATACTCTTCTTGTAAAGACATATTCAGATATTAAATTTTTTCTGCCTTTTATTCAAGTGGCGTTTTTTGCCTAAACTCATTTTTTTTTTCGCCGATACTCAAAGCATGAAAGCATCTAATCGTTCAAGTATAATTACGGGTACTGTACTTCTTGTACTTGCAGCCCTTTTTTCTATCAGTTTAATAATACAACCGCTGGACTTTGGTATTGCAGGTCCCGGACACAATAATATTTTTTATGCACTTGGAAGAATGTTGTATGTTGTATACGGATTCTCAAGCATATTGATTCCTGTTTTCCTTTTAATTGCTGGAATTTCGTGTTTTGCTACAAAATGGACAAGTAAAAAAACAATGCGTCTTATTACAGCTCTTGTACCATTCTTTACAGCCGTTCTTACAGAAAAAATTTGCCGCGCAAGCTTAAATCTTGGAAACCCGAATTCTACGGCTGTTAAAATTTCCATTGCTATTGTCACAGGCGTCTTGCTCATCGCGATTGAAATTATTGGTGCCGGAATCATCGCAGAATCTGTAAACCAACGTATTTTTTATAGAAACAAAAAGCCAAAACCTGCAAATAAACTGAATGACCTTGATCTTTCATTTAGTGATGAAACCTCAAATGCCAGTTCAATTAATAATGCCCCACAGAATGATGAACATATACTCTCGGACGATGAAAATTCGTCTATTGCAGAAGATAACGTTAAAACTGACAAAGAAGAATTTTCAGAAACAGATGAATCATCTGATGAACCAAAAAAAAATAAAATCCATGTTCTTTTTGACAAAGCACTTGAAAGAATAAAATCTCGCCCTCAAGATGAAAACTCAGACGACGATGATAACTGGGATGATGCAGAAGACTTCTTTGACGAAGATTCAGAAATCGTTGATGAAAATCTAGAAGCTGACGAAACTGTTGAAACTTCCGTAGAAACTAACAATCAAAATGAGAATACAAGCTCTGATTCTAATAATGAAAACTCAACTGTGGAATCTGTAGATTCTGATCTTGATAATCCATACTACCAGGAAGAAGAAAGTCAAAAAGAAGATAATAAAGAAGAAAATCAGGAAGGACGTCCTATCGAAAATCCTGCTTCAATTATTTCACAGGAAGAATATGCAGCACTTATTCAAAATGATTTGCAGGATGAAACAGAAGAGACGGAACCAGAAGAAGACGAACTTGAATGGCCAAATCTTCCACCAAAACCAGAAACACTTCCTCCAGAATACACAGAAGATTTTGATGAAGACGACCCCGCATTGGAATTTCCGCCAAAAGATGAGTCGTATAATAAAAAAACAGAAAATTTTGACGACGAATCAGATTCCAGCGACACCGAATACACAAACAACACCAACTCATTCGAATACTCAGAATCCATTTCTGATGACATCGAATTTGAAGAAACAGCTCCAGAAACACCAAGTCGACCGACTCTCAAATATAGCGATGCAGTCAATGAGAACCCGGCCTTTCCTCACGGAATCACAATTCACGATGAGGATGAGGAAATTGAAGAAGAAGAAAAAGCTGAGCCTGTACCAGAGCGAAAGTATCCTGTAAAAATTTCCCTTGGCGAAGATACTCCAGAAGATCTTGAAGAAAAGGCTTCAGAAAACACAAGTTTTTCTTATGAAGAACCAGCCTACATCCAGAAATCAGTTACAGGTCAGAACATAAATCGAATTCCATTAGGCGAACCTTCCGAGGATACAGATTCTTCCATAGATGATGAACCTTACGAAGAAACGGAATCTTCCGAAGAAACTGTCGCTTACGAATACGAAACTTCTGCCCAAGATGACACTCAAGATGATACCATCATAAGCGACATAATCGACGATTACGAAGAAGATATCACTCTTCCCGAACCCGACTATGACAAAATGGAGGAACCAACTTCCACTCTGGATTCTGACTTTTTCGACATCGATATGAACGCCGCTCCAGATTCCGAAGAACTCTCTGATGACCTCGACTACAATGATGAAGACGCTTTCGACGATGATGACGTTGCATCTGCAATTTTCGAACAGATCTCAACACAGGAATCAAAACCAAAGAGCATAACTTCGGCTGCGCAAACAGTTTTTTCCGACATGGAAGCTGACATCCGCAAGGAGCAGCCAAAATCAACGGCCGCCACTCAAGTTGCAACACCACAAACAAATGCTCCGCAAGTACACGCGCTCCAAAGTAAAGATGTAGATTCGGTAGTACAAACGCCTCAAACACCAGCGTCTCCAACTGTCGCGCCACAAGAACCAGTCCAGGCCTCAGTCAACGAAGATAATTCTTCTATGTCATTAGAACCTCCTTTAGCAGAAAACACGTTGAATCCAAATGCTCATCACGCTACAAACCTCACAGCAGATGAACTCACGGATTTCTTCAACGCACAGCAGGAACAGAACACACCTGTTACCACCGAAATTCAGGCAAACCCACCAAAAACCAATAAGGCCACCAAAAAAGGTCCATATATAATTCCGTCAGACCTTCTCACCGCTTATAAAGACGACCAATATTGGATAATTGATGATGAAACAAAACAAGCTTCCATCAACCTCAAGCAGACTCTTTCAGAATTCAACATCGAAGCAGACATCATCGGCATCAAAAAAGGCCCGGTAGTTACCATGTTCGAGCTTCTCCCAGCGCCTGGTGTTAAGCTCAGCAAAATCGTAACACTTCAGGATAACATCGCCCTTTCTCTTGCCGCTCAATCAGTCCGAATCGTTGCCCCAATTCCAGGCAAACAGGCAGTCGGAATCGAAGTTCCAAACCGCCATCGCTCGGTTGTAGGTTTCCGCGAAATCATCGAAATGAATCTCCCTGAATGGAACAAAATGGCAGTCCCAGTTGTTCTCGGAAAAGACATCCTCGGTAAAGCCCAGCTCATCGATTTGGTAAAAACTCCGCATATGTTGATTGCAGGTGCAACCGGTTCCGGAAAATCCGTCTGCGTAAACTCGCTTATTCTTTCTATTCTCTATAAACGTTCATTCAAAGACGTAAAGCTCATTCTCGTAGACCCAAAAGTTGTCGAATTAAAACTCTACAACAACATTCCACACCTTCTCACCCCAGTAATCACGGAACCAAAGAAGGCTCTCCAGGCACTCCAGTATTGTCTTTGCGAAATGGAACGCCGCTATGCACTGTTGGACGGTCTTGGTGTACGCGATATTTCCAGCTACAACCAGAGAATCAAGGAACGCAACATCTGTACCGAAAAGCTTCCTTACATTGTTGTAATCATCGACGAATTTGCAGATCTCATGGCAACATCCGGAAAAGAGCTTGAATCAATCGTAGCAAGACTTACCGCAATGAGCCGTGCAGTCGGAATTCATCTTGTTCTTGCAACCCAGCGACCATCTGTAAACGTAATCACAGGTCTTATCAAAGCAAACATTCCAACCCGAATTGCCTTCATGGTTGCTTCCCGAACAGACTCGAACATCATCATCGACAGTACCGGTGCCGAAAAACTCCTTGGCCGTGGTGATATGCTTTATGCTTCGGCCGTTGACCCGTATCCAATCCGAATCCAGGGTACGTTTGTTACAGACCAGGAAGTCGAAGATGTTGTTAATTGCGTAAAACAGTATGGTGAGCCAGACTACATAGACGATGAAATTTTTGTTGACGACGATGAAGAAGTATCAGAAGATGTTGATTTATTCGGCAATGCAATCGGTGAAGATCCTCTCTACGACCAGGCCCTCGAAATTGTAGTTCAAGCCGGAAAGGCAAGTGCAAGTTACATCCAACGCCGTCTCAAAATCGGTTACAATCGTGCTGCCCGTCTTGTTGAAGAAATGGAAGAGCGTGGAATTGTCGGTCCTGCAAATGGAAGCAAGCCTCGCGAGGTAATTCATATTCCATAATTTTTTCAGAGTTTGGAGCAGCTCCAAACTCAGCGGTTAGCCAATTCATCCGGCTTCTGTTCGTCGGAAAATCCAGCTATCCGCAGTTCCCTACCGGTCACAGCCACCCCGCTCGCTTCGCTCACTTGCCTTCGCAGCAAAGCTGCTCGGAGACTCGCTCAAAATGCTCCTCCAGGAGCATTTTGCCGGCTTCCAGCCGTCGCTCCCTATGTGGCCGCTATCGCGCTGCTCCTATCTGGGGTAAGTTCATTGGTTCTATGCCGCCCCCACCCGCCAGCTTCATCCTTCACGATTCATTTTCATCCATTCATAAAACCACAGCGAATCCTGCTGAACATAGTAATCATTCTCTTTAATCCAAAAATTAATCCGCGCATTCAACAAATCAACTCTTGAACATCCGCCCCTTTCATACAAAAGTTCCGTCGCTTCAAGAATTTCTTTTTTATTCCCGCGAACTGCATTCATCATCTCAAGTTGCTTTTTACAAGCCGCAATCAATTCTTCATAATAAATCCGCTCATTTCTAAGCCTTGCTTCTTCAAATAAAATTCTCCGCTCATATTCATTAACCGTTGTTTCATAATTCTTCCGCAAATAATTCTGGTTCATTTTAAAAAGCGGTGAAAAATCTAATCCCAAACTCACAGACCAATTTTTTGTACTTCCACCACCCAAAAACTTCGATAAATAATCACGTTCTTTTTCATGCACAGGAAACGTTCCACCCAAAGACAGTACCGGTCCAGAATTCTGCTTCCCAATTGTATATTCACACTTAGCCCTTTCTTTTAAAAGCCGCAAATAAACAATCCCAGGATTTTCCACAAACCGTCTTTCACCAATTTCCGGCAACTCCGACAAATAAATCGCATCGCCAATCACAAGCTTACCGTCATTCCCACGTCCATCCACCGCCTGCAAACTTTCCATCCCAATCAGCCGTTGCAATTGAATCCCATAATTCTCTTTTTCAAACCTGCATTCATACAAATCCTCTTCATACGAATAAAGATTCTCCTTTGCCGCATAAACATCCGCTTCAGACGATTTTCCACTACACAGCAATTCTTCCCAAGCTTCCACAAGTTCCCTATATAAATCAACAGTTTTTTTTATAGAATCCAGCTTTCTGCTACATTGACGATAACGAATAAAATAATCCGTCACATTTTCAAGGCATGTAAAAACAGCTTCATCCAACTCAGCCCCGCAAAGTTTATACTCAAGTTCCAGCGACAGTTCTTCCGGCTCCGACTTCTTTTTCTCACCATAACAGTTTCCTCGCCAAAGCGATTTCTCATTCCCAGACTTTTTCATCCAACTTTTCTGAAGCCAATACGGATTCAAACTCTGACTCACCGACACGCCAATGCTTTCCACATCGCTATAAACAATTCCAGAATTCTCATCCGCACCCTTAGACAAAACAACCGAAGGTTCAATGCAAACTGTAAAACCACCGGGCAAAGCTTCCTGCAGCAAAACCGATGATGCTATTTTCTGCGGCTCCTTCACAAATTCCTCTTCATTCTGCAAAAAAGACGAAGATGCAGAAAACGAAACTGAAGGAATACGTTTCTGCCAGAAATAAGCCAGTGCATTTTCTGCAATCCGTTTATTACAGGCAGCAGCCTGTACATCCGAATTACACGTCACTGCTTTCTGCCAGATTTTTTCCAATTCAGTTCCATCTTCCGCAAAAAGAAAAACCTGAACCACCACAATCAAAAAAATCAAAAACTTTTTCACTGTACAAAATCCAGTTTTCTCAAAATAAAGTGCAAAACAGATATTCTTTCTTTAACAATTCTTGCATCCACATCAATTCCAGCTTTAATCGAATAAGAATTACCGCGTCTGCTTGTAAAAATCGTCCTGTCAATATCTGAATACACTCGGTAATACAATCCTCCGTTTCCATCATTTCTTATATCAGAATCCACCGAAAGAATTTTTCCTTCCGCTCCCTTGTATTCAAAAAATGGAAAAGCCGAAAGCCTGTATTTTACCGCCATTCCCGGTACTATTTCGCCAATATCTCTGGTCGGAATAGACATCTCAACTCTAAAATTCCTGGAATCATCAGGAACAATCACAAGAACCGTCTGTTCTGCCGAAACATAATCTCCCTTATTCAAAAGAGCCACTTCCTGCACAAATCCAGAAACCGGCGCCCTTACATCCAGATAATCCGCCTGTTCCAAATTCCTTGCCAGTTCCTGTAAAATTTCATCTCTCTGCAATTCATAAGCCTTTTTCTTCTGAACAATTTCCGCCAAAAAACCCGATTTATATTTTTCCAATTCCGCAAGACACAACTCATAATTCATTGTTGCCTCATCAACATTTTGTCTGCTATAAAACGCTCCCGGCTGATTCCGTTCCTTCAAAAGCCTATACTCAAGAATTTCGACCTGTTTTTCTAAATAAGCCAAATTACCAAAATATTCGTCCAATTTTGTCTGAACCAACTCACCGCCCCGAATTCCAGCATTTTTTTGTTTGCTGCCCCTAAATCCATCACTTCTTTCAAAGCTTCCAGTTTTTCCATCCCAGCTTCCGGCACTCGCTTTATCAATTCCAGCAATTCCTTCAAGCAGCGCATTCATACACTCCAGCTGCTCCTCACAATCCTGCAATCGCAACCTTAGTTCCTGCTCCAGACTCTTCTGAACTTCCGGATTAATCGAATATAGCAAATCGCCTTTTTCCACAAACTGCTCCGGCCTGTAATAAAGTTCATCAATTTTTCCAGCAATCACGTTCCTTACCGTCGAATTATTAGTTTCCGTTCTTACACAGCCACTAACCTTTATAACATCGTTAATCTGGCAGAAAAAAACTAAAATCATCACGCAAAACATCAAAGCCAAAATTGAATAAAGCATCAAATTGATTTCCTTAGGAACATGCAACTGAATTATTTCCTTGGAATAAAACATTTTATTTCCGTGCTCAAGCACAAGCATTTTATTTTTCATATTGAGCCGTCCATAATTCTTTATATTTGCCATTCTTTTCAAGTAACTCCTTATGAGTTCCTTCTTCCACGATTTTGCCCTTATCCATTACAAAGATTTTGTCGCATTTGCAAACAGTCGAAAGCCTATGTGCAACCATAATGATTGTCCTGCCTTCAAAACTATTCACCGTTTCCATAATGATTTTCTCCGAAATACTGTCCAGACTCGCCGTTGCTTCATCCAAAACAATAATCCCCGGATTCCGCATCAACACCCTTGCAAGCGCAATTCTTTGCCTTTCACCACCCGATAAAGTTGCACCGTGTTCACCAACAACAGTTTTAAACTTATCCGGCAGATTCATTATAAAATCATACGCTTGAGCAGCCTTAGCAGCCGCTACAACCATTTCTGGACTTGCAACCTCACATCCCCATGCAATATTTTCAGCAATCGTACCACTAAAAAGAAGACTTTCCTGAGGAACATAACCAATTAATTCCCTGTAACCGTCCGTTTTCAAATCACAAACATCTTTTCCATCAACAAGAACGCTTCCACTTTCCGTTTTATAGAACTTCATCAAAATCTTCAAAAGTGTAGACTTTCCCGAACCAGACTGTCCTACAAAAGCAACCTTCTGCCCTTTTTCAATTCTCAGATTGATTCCTTCGACCGCATGCCCCCTAGTACCATATGAAAAACACACATCCTTGAATTCAATCTCTCTTTCCAAAGGCATCGCTTCTTCCAAAGACTCATCATCCATTTCTTCAGCTAAATCCATAATATCCGAAAGCCTCTCCGCCGCAACAAAAGCTTCCTGCAACCTCGGCTGCATCGTAAGTAACCGCGATAAGGGTCCCAAAAAAAATGAAGAAAGCGTCACAAATGAAATCAACTGACCAAGACTCATCTCACCCGCAAAAATTTTATAACTTCCAACCCAATAAGTAAGCAAAGTCCCGCATCCAGAAATAAATGTCTGAATCACATTATTTACATTCGAAAAAGTTTCCAGTCTTATAGACCTGTTCAAAGAATCAACAAATTTCATCTCGTTGCGTCTGAATGCTTTTTTCTCTGTCGACAAAGCCTTTACAGTTGCAATTCCGTTTATAGTTTCATACATAGCCGCATTTTTTTCTGCTTCAGCTCCTGCCCGATTTTTTATAAGCCGCTTAAACGGACCAATTACAATCCAAACAATCACTGCAGATATCACGACCGGAATCATCGAAATATACAAAAGTTCCGAGCCCATCTTAAAAAGAAAAACGCTTCCCAGCAAAATCATCACCGAATCAATCAAAATAGAAACCGTCGTCGAAGAAACCGTATGTCTGATAGTTTCCGTATCATTGATTCTCGAAAGAACCTCTCCCGTTTTTCTAGAAGTAAAAAACGAAAGCGGCAGCCTCAGCAGATGATTAAAAAAATCACAAACGATAGTTACATCAATTTTTGTTCCCATGAACAAAATCAACTGGTCCCTGCAAAATGTAAGAATTCCCTGAAAAACAAGAACAACTAAATAACAAATTGAACAAAGATTTAAAGTAGCTTTGACTTCAGAATACAAAACTTCATCAATCAAAAACCTAAAATAAAAAGAAATAAGAATTCCAAAAACACTTAATAAAAGACTTGCAACAACAACTTTAGCCAGCAATTTTAAATGTGGCCGCAAAAGAACAAAAAATTTCAACAGAGGATTTTTTTCCTCTTTTTCCTTAACAAAAGTTTCCTTTGGACAGCACAAGAAGAAAATACCAGTCCAATATTCCATAAATGATTCAATACTTTCTTTTCTTATGCCATCCGCCGGATCAAAAATTTTTACAAAACCATTTTTTACACTATCAACAACTACATAATGTTCAAGTCCATTTTTTCGTGTATGAACAATTGCAGGAAAAACAAGCTGCTTGAGCATAGACTTTTCTGGAGCCATAAATCCTTTACAGGAAAGTCCATATTGCTCCGCACAAACCGTAATTCCATAACCGGAAGTCCCCTGTTTGTCCGTACCAGCAGCCGTTCTGAGCTTTCTGATGCTCACTTCCCGTCCATAATAATCCAAAATCATCGCGAGGCAGGCTGCAGCACAATCCGTTTCATCATGCTGCAGATGGAGCTTAAGCTTCATAGTCCACCTCACTTCAAAAATCTAAAACAAAATACTTAAATTAATACTTCTTCTGACTGACATAAACAGAACTGCTGTTGGAATTCATCAAACCGTAAGAATCTCTGCCAGAAACAATAGTTTTACCATTTCCTCCATACACACCATACGTATCTGAACCTTGTGTTATAGGATCACCTATACCACCATTGCATCCCGATAAAGAAACACCAACCTTTACATAAGGATATGGAGGTGGATTTACTCCACCCCCACAAAAAAGATGACCTTCCCCAGTTTGAGTTATAGGAACACCTCCACAAGAAAGATGTCCGCCATCTATTCCAGAACTTACTGTTCCACCAGAGTAGTTTGATCCACCTGAACA
Organism: Treponema sp.; assembly: GCA_024680155.1. Taxonomy (GTDB): domain Bacteria; phylum Spirochaetota; class Spirochaetia; order Treponematales; family Treponemataceae; genus Treponema_D. Next base: position 3,294 of record JAILCM010000107.1, on the reverse strand, counting down.
ATTTGCTCCACCATTTACAGCAAGCAAACCACAAAAATCCAATTCCTTACAATCTGCCAATAAAAAACTCATTTCGTATACTCCTAATCGTTTTTATCAAGCAGCAGGAAGCCGGGCATCACCCAAAATCATACAATCATAAACAACGTTCCAGATTGCATGAATTCCAATAAAACAAAATCATTATTCACTAAAAAACCGTCCCATTGCGCACCCAGGACCATACACCAAAATTCTACTCCCTACCCCTTGTACAAACACGAGCCCCAAAAATCACCAGACCTTTGAAGTCCCATTTTTTTTTAATTTGAAAGAGAAAATTCTTGAACAACAATATCCGTCGGATAATATTCCATTACAAATTCTTCGTTCCGCTCAGCTTTTACGATTTTTGCATTTAACCCATCAATTATAAGAAAATATACCCCTTTACTATTTACCAAATACAAAGCCTTTTCTGCATCACTATAACTAGGATCTAAGAGAACTTTATATTTTGTACCGTAAATATTTACACTATTATTCTTTAATGAAATTTTTTTATTAGACAAAAAATCTCTAAAAATAACAGAAAGAACATATTCTTCAACTATTTCATAATCTTTCGAATCAACTGTATTTTTATCGATTCGTCTGTAAAGATAATTATTTTCATCTAATATATAATAATCATCTCCTTTTCTAAAAAACTCCCATGCTTCAAAATCATCTTTAGAAACTGCATATTGATCATTAAAACGTAAAGTTGAATAACAAATATCTTTCTTCAAAAAAAGCACATCATAATGCGTCGGCGCAATCTTATTCATTGCCTTTTCATGTGATTTGTAAGTATTCAAAAGTAATTCATAAGTACTAGGAACATAAATTCCCATATACTCAGCCGGTACATTTTCTAACTTATATTCTCCTGCATAAATTTTCATCGAAAACAGAGAAATAATTAGTATAAGAATTTTCTTTGGATAGTTCATAATTTCCTCTTTCTATTGTAATTTCACGAAACAAAATTGTTCGTATCTTTTATAATGCGAAAATACATCTCTTGCATCACTGCCAGCCTGAATACCAGTTCCACCACCTTCGAGAACTTCTTTATTACTACTAGAATTATCGCAAAATAAGTATCCCGAATTGCCACCATTAATAAATATCCCTGTATGAGATTCCAATTTATTATCATTATCTTTCATAAACACAAGATATGATGAGCCATAATCCAAATCATCAAAATCCATTGTATATATAAGATTATTAGAATTCATATCTGCCATATGAGTATCAACAGTTTTTTCTGCCGGATTCTCTACACAATAAAATTCTATATCAAATCCCGCTCTTTCCAATACCTCAGCAGCATATTGATCACATTGATATTCACCTTTTACATAAGCCCTTGTACCAATTTTCGAAATTGCACGTAATATTTTATTTTGTATTGACAATTCCTTATCAGTAAATCGAGCTTTTTCATCCTCTCTTGACAGTGTGGAATTCCACCAATCTTGCCACTTTTTATTTGCTTCTTCCCGTTTCTTTACATTTTCAGGATCATTATACTCACCTATAAGTTTATCAACATCCAAAGGATTCTCATTTCCTCCAGAACAAGGAAGACTCGTAGTAGGCACAATTACAGGCTTTGTTACAGGTTTATTAATAACTCCATTACATCCTGCAGAATTGTTATTCCCTCCTCCATAGCCTCCGCTACATCCTCCAGAACCACTAGGATTCGGTGAGCTAGGATTATTAGGCTTCGGATTATATCCACCACCTCCTCCACTGTATCCTCCTGAACAAGAACCTCCTCCGGCACAACCACCGTTTACAGCTAACAATTCTCCAAAATCCAATTCTTTGCAATCTGCTAATAAAAAACTCATTTCCAACTCCACAATTATTTTTTTACAGCAGCAGAGAGTTGGGCTTTACCCCCTTTCACAAAAAGTCACAAACAACGTTCCAGACCTTCATGAAAACAATCATTCTTTCAAATAACTCAGTTCCGTTGCGCACCCAGAACTACCAACAAAAACGTCACAGTAATATAATACTCCCCACCCTGCATTGTTTCTACAAAAACATACCTTGTTAAAATATATTTTTTTGTTTTATCAAAAACACTTTTACCAATCCTTCTTTGTATCCAAAAAATGCCTCAGGACGAGCCTTAAACCAGAACGAACCGTCAATCATCATTCCAAAATTTCTTGCAGCATTTCCCAAAAGCCCTTTCATCCATTCGACCGTCTGCTCTTTTGAATTACATTCCCCACTAACACATTCACCAAAATCAAACTCACGTACAAGCTCTAAATCAGCCCCAAAACCGCGCCCCTGTTCTCGCTCTTCGCTCCTAAAACAAGTCCCGCGTCCCTGTTCCCGCTCATCGCCTACAGTACCACGCTCGCCACCAGCACATTCACCGACCCCAGTACAATTATGCACTACACCAGTACCAATCTCTCCTCCAAACTCCACATTCCCATCAAACGGCACCACAACTTCCGCACACAACACTTTATTCACCCCAGCCGCAGCCCAATCCCCCGCCCCGGCACCATCTACAGCACCAGTTCCACGTCCCACATTTTTCATTCCTTTCACCGTAATATAAATCTCTTCCTTGCAACGCGCCCCAGCATCCACGAGAACACTAACCATTCTCTTTATTTCCATCTCCACCTTGCTCAGCGTCCCTTCAACCAAAAACCTTGCTCCCTTCCTTACAAAAAATCTCTTCTCAAACGAAACCCTGTCATCATAATAAATCCCAATCCGCTTTCCAAACTTATACAAATCCACACCATTTTCCAAAAGCCTCTGAACAAACTTCAAACAAAGTTCCCTAACCCCCATATTCAACCTGCATTCAACCGGATCCGGCACACCAATATCACCATTAGCCGCCATAGAATTAAAATAACAGGTTCCCCCACACAAATACTTACACCAGCAGTCCTTACATTTTTCTCGGTTATCTACATCAAGTTTTTCCGCACAAACATCCACAATTTTTTCACTGCCAATGCCGCCCCGCAAAAACTCCTTTCTGCCAACAAAATAATCACATGGATACACATCGCCCTTACTGTCAAAAATCGTGTCTTCATTCCATCCGCAGCGTCGACTCAAACGCCCTTTCCCAAGCAACAGCTTTATCCCCGTAAAACAATAATCATCCCGCAGCAAATCAATCAACGAATAATCGCCCTTACGAATATCCTCAAAAAATCTGTCGTAAAGCATTTTGTATCCGCCAATCAGTTCTTCCACCGACTCCAAATCAAA
>JAILCM010000093.1 GCA_024680155.1 Treponema sp. | reverse complement strand
AATGAACGCAAACGGACACATTGCAATTGACGGGGAACAGGCAGATGATTCAAACGGTCTTTGTGCAATGAGTTTGAACAGAACTTATTACAAATTCCACAGCCGTTCAACTTTTGCATGGGGAATTGGAGAAAACAACGGAAAAAAAATCATTTTCCAGATAAAAAATACAGAAATGGATGCTGCAGACGCAGACAATTATAACGACAACATTCTTATTATAGATGGAAAAGAAACCGCGCTTCCTTCTGTACTTATGACAACACCTTTTGGAACCGACAAAAAGTGGATTATCCAGGATACAGAAAGCATGGTAGACCTTTCGTTTACACCATTGGCAGTAAATCATCATGTTTTAAACCTTATTGCGCTTAGAACAGAAAATGATGTAATTTACGGAACCTTTGAAGGCGTACTTTTAAATTCCGACGGAGAAAAAATCCAGTTGAAAAATCTTACGGGAATAATCACAAAGGGATTATTAAGACTTTAGATTATTTTATAGAAAACCGATTTATAATTTAGAGATAATTGGATAATTGGAGTTAATGATGAGCGAAGAAATTAACAGAACAGCAGATTGGGAACCAGGAACTTTAGATAAAACTCGCAAAAATATTGGTGAAATTGACGCTGATGAAGCTGCTGCAATGGCCAAAAAACTAGGCGGTCAGGTAATGTATGAACGCTCTTCATCAAATGGTGGAAACGGTGGCAGTTCAAGCAGAGCAGGAAGAATTGTACGCGGAACAACTGGCGGGTCAGATTCAAGCGGTGGTTCCAGTTCAAGTTCATCAAAAATAAAGGGCGTAGAAACTGTTCGTAATCCAAGAAAAAAAGAAGAACTTCCGCAAATTCCAAAAAAAGTTAATTCTGCAATAGACAAATTAATGATGACTTACGAATATAAAATAAAGCCGAATTATGGACTTTTTAATTTTATACGTGCTCTACAGAAAAACGGAACCGAGCGTATTCTGCCAGAATTTTACACTTATAAAATGAAAAAAGACATTGAGCACATAGAAGGCTTTACAACCGTAATTAAAACTCTAATTCAAATTGCACCGGCGACTTATAAATCAAAAATTGCAAACGGTTCAGAATCAAAATATAAATTTTTAAGAATGGTTGCTGGCTGGTCTTTAAGCGGAATTAAACAGGACAATATAGAAATTCAAAATTCACCAGAACCAATCATTACGGCAGATTTAATTTCATATATAAGAAACATTTACAAAACAATTCTTACAATTTACTATTTTGGAAGCAATAAAATTCCAAAACTGATTAAAGAAATTTATAACGACGAATCAGCTTATCCAGATTCACCAAAGGATAAACTTTCGCACATGGGAAAACAGGCTATTACAGAATGGCTTTATCTTGATACAGAAATCATAAAAAAATATTACCCTCTTTTGATGAGAATGTGTTCCGACACTTACGAAAATTATCCGGACTTTTTTACTACAAAAATCGGGGACATTTTAAAATTTACTGGTCTTCATAAATTTGATTTACTTCTTCCAGAAAAACCAAAAGAACCAGAAAAGCCAAAAGAAAAACCAAAATCTGCACCACCACAAAAAGGCGTAAAAGACGAAACTGTAATGATGGGATTAAAAATCTTGAATCAGATGTTCCCACAGGCAGGTTTTGACCATTTGGAAGAACATCCAGATATGTACCCGTACTTCCAGCCACTTTTTAAGTTTGATGATGGATTTAACATGCTTTCTCCAGAAAATCCAGTTCAGGTAATAATGGTTTTGCAAAGAATCATAGAAGACTGTTTCCTTGGATGCCGAAACATTAAATTTGCAGAAAACGCAAAAGAAGGAACCGACACAATTCAGATTATTATGGATGAATGGGCTGCCTACCGCGAAGATACATTTGAACGCCTTTACTGCGAACCATTAAAAGATTTAACAAATTCTATTTACTCACAGCCAGATTTTGCCAAATCACACATTGGAAAAAGAACCATTAATTCTCTTTTGTGGCAGACAACTTACCACTTTATGCCAAACTTTAAATTTGACCAGCTTTTGCTTGAACATCCGACCGACGAAAGTAAATACAGACCACTTTTCCACAGAACAGATTTTGCGCGAAAATATCTTACAGTTGTTGTTAATGAATGCAACGCTGCTGCAAAAACTCGTGGAGTTGTTAGTCAGATTGAAAATCCTTGGGAACATTACAAATTTGATATTGGTGGTGAAGTTTCTAAGCGTCTTGATGTTCTTCTTGGAGCACAAAATAAAACTGCAACAACAAATGCAACAAATGCAAACCTTTTAAAATATACTTTATGTATTATTTCTGTACTCGACTGGTGGATTAACAATCCTTCAAGTCCTGCTTACACTACAAATCCAATGGATATTTACAGGGTGTCTGACAGTGATGGAAAACCGCAGTTCTCAGTTGAACTACGCAAAGACCAGAATGCACTGTTTATAGAAGCAATTAAAGCGAATTACCAGAAAAAGGCTCAGTAATAAATGAAGAAAAAACTATTTGCAGGTATAAGTCTACTATTTACAATACTTACAGCTCCTCTTGCCGCTCAAAACTCACAGGAAATTGTCATTCCAATGATAAAATCTCCTTACCCAGTTAAGACTGTAGGATGGAGTAAAGACGGTTACAAATTTGCGTATCCTGAAGACAGACGTGTACTTATAAGACGTGCAACAGATTATGCTTTGCTCCAGACAATTTATACTGCAAATGGTTCAATCGATTTTATTCACTTTCCGCAAGAAACAATGGGCGAAGATTATGACCAGCTTGCAACTCTTTCTAAAAATAATATTCTTGAAACACGCATTTTACCAAATAACAATGTAATCAACTCTGTAAAATTTAATCCGGAAACTGGTTCAACAGTTCTAACTGCAAGCCGCAACGGAAACTACATTGCAACTGGTAGTGGCGACGGAATAATCAACCTTTTTTTACAAAATTACATGACAAAAACCCTTATTCAGTACCCGCTCAAAGGTGAAGAAACAGGTCCTGTAAAATATATTGATTTTAGCCCAGACAACAAAAAATTAATTGCAGTTTATAAAAATGACATGGGCTTAATTTGGGACGTTGCTTCTAAAAAAATTGTTGCAAGAATTCCATATATGAGCAGTTTTGACGTTCCGATTATTTTTAATTCTGACTCAAAAAGCTTTTTTAGTGCAAATGCAAAACGCACAATAGGAATGTACGATCTTGAAGGAAACGAAATCAAAAAAATAACTGCAAAAGCTCAGGTAAAATCAATTACACTTTCGGCAGATGGAAAACATTTGATTGTGCTTGCAACAAATAATATGTTCTATTTTTATAATATAGAAACAGCAAAGCTTGAAAAATATGTTCCAGCTTTCAATAAAACTCCACTCACCGCTTACGCTTTTACTAATTCAAACAAAAAGCTTTTAATCGGACACGAAGACGGAACAATTTACGTAATCCGCATGGAAGATTTTCTTTTGAATCCGGGGGAAAAACCTCCTAAATACCGATTCGAAGACATGTCTAATAAGAAAGCTCCTGATGACAAGGAAGATCCAGAAGAAAAGAAGCAATCACAAAAAGAACTTTCTGAAAATCAGAATCAAAACAATAATCAATATAATCAGAATCAGAGTGGAAACGGAAATCAAGGTGGCGGCGGAGAAGCAAATCAAAACCAGCAGAGTAAACAGACTCAAGTAAAAACAGAAAGTAAAGTTGCAAACAGCGTAGTTAGACGTTTACTTTTCCCTGATATGGATCCGCATTCAAAAACTGAACACGAAATTGTAATTGACCTTGGAGTTGGTACTTCAATTGCACCATATAATTTGAGCTTTTCTGTTGAAACAGGTTATTTGAATCACGGACTTTTGTTCCCGTTCTATTTTGGCGGAATGCTAAAGCCTACACTTGCAATTGCATTTACAGAATATCCATACACTTATACAAATGTAGAAACAGGCGATGTTTTAAGCAATCCGTTTTTAACAGGTGGAAAAATATTTGTTCCAATAGGATTTACATTCTTTCCATTCAGCAGCGATTTTGAAATGTTCACCCAAATACAGCTTGGTGCTTCGTTCAATTTAATCTGGAACGGAAACATTGGTTCTAAAGGAATTACCAGCAAAGTCTACCCTTCTTTTTATGGTGGATTAAAAATTGGTGCCGGTTACCGCTATTTCCAAATTGCAATTTGCGAAGAATACGAAGTTCTTACAGGATTCTCATTCTCTGGTGAACTTGGCGTAAGATTCGGATTCTAAATTCGTTTCTAAGGAAAAAATTATGCGTCTGATTTTTATTCGTCACGGTGATCCTGATTATGCAAATGATAACCTTACACCAAAAGGAAAACGTGAAGTTGAACTTTTAACAAAACGAGTTTGCAGCTGGAAAAACATTACACAGATTTATCAGTCCCCGCTTGGTCGTGCAAAAGCAACCGCTGCCCCAACACTTTCTACACTTGGTCGTCAAGCAATTACCTGTGACTGGCTGCAGGAATTTAAATATAAAACCCGCATGACAAAAAATTACCCGAACAAATATTGGGTTGGTAAAGATGTTATGTGCTGGGATTTATTGCCTGAGTTTTTTACTTCCGATAAAAAGTTCTTTGATAAAGATAAATGGGCAGATTCAAAATTTATGCGTCCTGGAAAAATCAAAAAATTTTACAGGCAGGTTTGCGACGGAATTGACGGAATTCTTGCGGAATACGGCTACATCCGAAATGCGCATGATTTTTACGATGTAAGTTCGCCTGTTCCGAACCACAACTGGAACGAGCCAATTGAACGCTACCATTTAAAATCTGTAAAAGATGATTACCCCGAAGAAACAACTTTAGTATTTTTCTGTCATCTTGGTGTAATGTTCACGATTATTGCCCATCTTACAGGACTTTCTCCAATGCAATTATGGCAGGGATTTTACGTTGCTCCAACTTCCATTACGGTTTTAAACAGCGAAGAACGATTGCAAGGGCAAGCCTGGTTCCGCGTAGAACGATTAGGTGACACAAATCATCTTACAAACGGCGGCGAACAAATCAGTTCCAGCGGCTACTTTGCAACAGTTCTAAATGAACTGTAAACTGAACTGTAAACTTGTTTTTTTAAGTTAAAAATGCTATTATTTTAACTATGGAACAAAAGAAAAAGATTCGCCTTTCGGATATTGCAGAAAAATTAAATGTAAGTACGGTAACAGTTTCAAAAGCACTTTCAAACAAAGAAGGTGTTGGAGATGATCTTCGTAAACAGATCAAAGACCTTGCAGAAGAACTTGGCTATAAATACAAAAAATCATCAGCTTCAGTTAATGCGGGCACAACCGGAAACATCGGAATTCTTATTCCGTCGCGATTTTTTTCTATGGACAGCTCATATTACTGGTATTTGTTCAATCACCTTTCAACCGAACTTTTAAAACACGGATTTTACAGCATAATTGAACTTATTACAGACGAAAACGAAGCAAATCTTGATATTCCAAAAATGCTTTTAGACAATAAAGTTGATGGCATCATAATTCTTGGACAAATTGGTAACAAATATATAAATTCAATTCATTCACGCTACGATAATTTTATTCTTCTTGATTTTTACACCGAAGATCCGAACTTAGACAGCGTTTCAAATGATGATTATTACTGTTCATACATTCTTACAAAATATGTAATTTCGCAGGGACACAAAAAATTACGTTTTGTAGGAACTTTTGATGCAACAACTTCTATCCGCGACCGTTACATGGGCTTTCAGAAAGCTATGCACGAAAATAAACTTGATACATCCTTTTCAGAAATAATTGACGACCGTGACGAAAAAGGACAGCAGATTCAGATGAACATTCCGCAGACAAAAGCCGAACTTCCAGATGCCTTTATCTGCAACAACGACGTAACAGCTTCTAATTTAATGAATATTCTTGAATCAAAAGGATTTAAAATTCCAGAAGATGTTTCTGTAACAGGATTTGATAACTACCTTGGAAAAAACAGCGTTTCAACTCCACTTACAACCGTTTACATCAAGCCGGAAGACATTGCAAAAGTAGCTTCCGACGTGATTATAAAAAAAATAAATGGCGAACCTTACCTAAAAGGCCGCCATCTGGTTGGTGGATCAATAATAATCAGGGATTCGGTGAAGAAACAAGAAGACCTGTAATATTGCAGAATTTATTTTCTCCGCCGCGGGCAACTCTTTTTGAAACAATTACGTGAACCGTGTATTTTTCAACTTTGTCTCCATCGATAAGCTTTTTATAGGCCCAACCGTAATAACCTTTTCTTGCGGCAGAAAAACAATTTAAATTTACACGAGGTCCGCTGCTTCCATCTTCTTTGGTAACCCAGGCCTGAGCATCGCGGAACTGGTCACTTTCGCAGTAAGTTATTCCAATACAAGAACCTTCAACTTCAAAAGTAATTTCTGTACCACCGACATTACATTCCCAGCCTTTTACAGCTTTTCCGTGACTTACCCATTCATTGTGAACAGGACTACCATCTTTCCATCCGCCATTTGTTACAGGCTTTAAATTTGCACTGCCATAATATTTTACATTTTCAAAAACAGTATCGGTAAGAGGAGCTGGTAATTTTTGAATTGGCTTTGCAATCTTATTATCAGAAGGAAGTTCTTTCCACACAAGCTCAAGGCGTTCTTCCAAAAGTTCAGCAATTTTTGCGTGACCTGCGTTATTCGGGTGAACATTTTCTGTACCGTCAAAATATTTTTCAAAATCAGAAAGAGTACCAGCTTTTTCCATACAATCTTTCCAGCTTACAAAAGGAACATGATAATATTCGCAAATTTTCTGTTGTTCAGCTTGATTACTTGGATATGGAGCCTGCCTTTCATTTACAAAAAGAACAAGGATTGCACAATCAGAACTTGTAAGAATGCGGCGAACAATTGCTTCGTAAGTTCTCTGGCGCACAGAATTATCAAGCCACTGATCATTCATTGCATATTCAAGAAGAACTAAATCAGGTTTTAATGCTTGTACATGGTCATCAAATCTCGCAACCGCAAAAGCTGAATCAGTTCCAGAAACACCTCGATTATAAAAGTTCACCTTAGCACCATTTTGCGAACCAAGTTTTTTTATCCATTCACCAGTAAGACCTGCCCAGCCTTGTAAAGCAGGATTTTTTGCCGCAAAACCAGTAGTAATTGAACCTCCAAGAGCAACTACATTAACTTCCTGTCCACGTCGGATTTTTGCAAAAAAGTTTTCAAGACGAACATTTTCTTTTTCGTTCATATAAGAATCTCCTAAAGATGTTTCTGCTGCAAAAACTGATAAATGCATAAATGAACATAATAAAACAAGTGTCAAAATCAAATTTTTTTTCATAGTGGCCTCCAGTTATTTACTTATTTTTCTGCATTTCTCGAAATCAAAAGTTATTGCAGCATCTAATTATCAGAATAAACTTAAATTTAATTTTCCGCAAGATTTTTTTTAATATTTTTAAGTTATTTTAACAATCTTGTTTAAGTAATTTTACATTAATTTTTATTGCATTATTAATGTTATGTGGTAGAATAAACTAAAACAAATTATATGAGGAGAAAAAAGAAATGAAAAAAATCGTAAAATTAATCGCAATTACTGCAATTCTCGCTGGAATAACAAGCTGTGCTTCAAAAAAAAGTGTCGAAGATGTAGAAAATGTAAAAGCACCAGAAACTTCTAATACTTCAGAGCCGCTTCTTATAGATGATTTTGAATACGGTCTTTTTTGGGAAGCCGTTGGTTCTTCGTGGAATGACGGAGACTGTTCAATGTTCTGCAAGGAATCTACAGAATGGGGAACAGAAGGAGAAACTTCTTTAGAATGCACAGTTACAACTAATGGTGCCGATTGGGAAAAATCAGGATTCTTTACAACACCAATCGATACAGACTGGACAGGCCTTACTAAAGTGATTTTTGATATTTATAATCCAAATAATTTTGACCTTTCAACAACAATTGTTCTTCAGGCAGGTGAAAACTGGGATGCTTGGAATCAGCTGGATGCACAAATCGTACCACCAGGAGAAAGCACATTGGAATTCGACATTTCTAACTGTAAAAATATAGATTTTATCCAGAGACTTATTGTTTATCAGTTTGGAGCAGTTACACAAGAATGCAAATTTTATATTGATAACGTAAGAGCTGAATAA
>JAILCM010000105.1 GCA_024680155.1 Treponema sp. | reverse complement strand
ATTACTGTAAATTCAATTTGTCCTGGATATTTCTACACACCGCTTACAAAAGAAACTTTGGATTCAGAATTTTTCCAGCAGAACGCTAAAACAATGATTCCACTTGAACGCTATGGAAACGAAGGTGAACTTGACAGTACTGCTATTTTCCTTGCAAGTCCTGCTTCTACTTATGTAACTGGTGTTAATCTTCCGGTTGACGGCGGTTATACTTGTATGTAAGTCACTACTTTTGTATGTAGGAGATTTCTAACATTTTTACACATGAGTAAGAGTTTTACATCGGTGTAAGAACTTTACTCGTGTGTAAGGGCTTTTTATAGTGTGTAAAAATTTTAATTATGTGTAAGTTTATCTCTGGGGGATTATTTTTTCTTTCCTTTTGATTGTACTTTTTCTGGCTGATTTTTACGTTTTTTATCTACAATTGCAAGAATTATTGCAGCAACAATTGCAGTTACAATCATTATAAAACACAAGATTTGCCCTGTTGAAAAATTCAAGAGCGAAGTATTTGTGTAAATTGGTGCAGTTGTATTTTTTCCAATTCTAAAGCCCAAATCTGCATCTGGTTCGCGGAAATATTCAATTACAAAACGGATGATTCCGTAGCCGCCGGTATAAATGCAGGCAAGCATTCCGTCAAATTTTTTGTGTTTTCTGCAAAGCCAGATTATAAGCCAAAGAACAATTCCTTCAAAAAAACTTTCGTACAACTGGCTTGGATGACGTGGCAAATTTACAAGTCCACCTGCCGAAATATCCATTCCAATTTTTTGTGCAAATTCCTGAACCCATGGCGAAGCGGCAGAAAATTTTTCTGCTCCAGGAAAAACGATTCCCCAAGGCATGGTTGTAATTCTTCCGTAAAGTTCACCGTTCATAAAATTACCGATTCGGCCAAAAGTGTAGCCGAGCGGAATTGCACATACCATTGCATCAATCCATTTTGGAGCGTAATGTTTGTGAATAATGCACCATAAAATCATTCCAAAAAGGCCGCCAACAAATCCGCCGTGGTAAGACATTCCTGCAAAACCCGTAAAATGTCCGTTTTGGAAAGGCCAGAAAATGAGCCATGGTTTTTTCCAGTAAATTCCGCTTGTATCATAAATTAAAGTTGAACCGATTCTTGCACCAATTAAAAGAAAAAGAATTCCCATTCCAATAAAACTGAACAAATCATCTTCGGTACATTTAAAAGTTCCTTCGTCGAGGGCACCTTCTTTTGCAACTTTTTTAAGTATAAAGTATGCGGTTGCAAAGGCAAAAACGTACATTAAACCGTACCAGCGCAAAAGTCCTAAGAATTTTACGCCTGGAAAAATTTCTGGATGAATCCAGCTTGGAAAATTTATGTATAAAAATGACATAACGATTCCTCTTTTTGAAATATTCTTATTGCGGTGATTTCGACCTGCTCAATCACCGTGAGTTTATTATAATTTAAATCCTTGTGCGGCGGCTTTAATCAGTTTGGCTTTTAAAAGCTGATTTTCTTTTTTAAGCTGAATCAATTCAAACTGCTGGGTTTTAATCATTTCGGCAAGTTCACCGGTTGTAAGCGAACCTCCCTGAACCAAATCATCAATTCCCGAAAGCTTAAAGTCGTAATCGTTGTTTGCGTCTTCTTCGGCATTGGCAAAATTATCGGCATTAAAACTGTCTGGTACAAAATCAGAATCAAAAGTGTGCGGTACCGTAGAAATAATTTTATCTGCAATGCGGTAGATTGCCTGACCAAGAACCGACTGAGGTTTATAAACAACAAGCGGTAACTGGGAAGAAAGGGCTTTATCCTGAAGCATATCGCGGTACATAAGACCAAGGTAATCAATTTCGAGTCCAAGATACTGATTGCACGAAGTTTTAATTCTTTGAGCTTTGTCGGCATCTTTTGGATTTTCAATCATATTCATAACAAGACGCGGACGGAACTGCTGCATTCTTGAAATAAAAAGCTGAGTATTAATCGGGTCTGCCTGGCCGAGTGTTTGAACAAGCTGAGGAATATAAAGTTTTTGCATTTGGCTTGAATTCTTTTTAAGATTGTCCAGAACTTCGTGACCAGCTGTATTCTTTTTAAAGGTTGTGTACAAAAGGCGGAAAACGGCATTTTTAAGGAAGAGATAGGCATTTAAAGTAGCTGTAGCGGCCGGTGCTGAAACAACAATTCCCTGTGGAGAAAGCAGGAACATATCCAGAATAAACTGATGGGTTCCGGCTCCAAGGTCAAGAATTACGTAATCGGTGTTAATATTGCGTAAGTTTCGGATGAGCTTAACTTTCTGCACGTGTTTGAGCGAAGTCATATCAGGAATCTGGCTGTCTCCGGCAATAAAACTTACATTCTGGTAGTCAGTTGGCTGAATAATTTCTTTAAAATCAGATTTTTCCGTGAACCATGAACCAAGACTTGCAGGTCCCGGTCTTTGACCAATAACTAAATGAAGATTCGAAGCTCCTAAATCCAAATCAGCAAGAACAACTTTTTTGCCCTGCTGTCCAAGAGCTATTGCAAGGTTTGCAGAAAGAAGACTTTTTCCAACGCCACCCTTTCCGCTTGCTACAGGAATAATTTGTGCCATACTAAAAATTATAACACGGTTTTTGCTTAGTGTCGATTGTTGATTATGGTATTGTGGGGGCGGATTGTTGTTTTTTTTACTTCGGTGATGTAGAATATTTTACCATGAAATTGTTTAATAAATCTAAGTCAAAAGTCCGTACTGCCATTATTGTCCTTACAATGAGCATGGGACTTTTATGTTCGTTCCAGTGTTTTGCAGATACTAATTCCAAAACAGATAATAAAGCTTCGGCTTTCCAATATATGAAAAAACTTAATTCTGTGTTTGATTTTGTTCAGCAGAATTATGTTGATGAACTGGATCCGCGTATTTTGTATGAAGGTGCACTCAAAGGAATGCTTGATGCAATTGGTGACCCGTATACGCTCTACCTGGATACAAATGCAATGCGCGATCTTACCGATACTACCGAAGGTTCGTTTGGCGGTGTAGGCCTTAGTATTTCAAAACCGGTTGAATCAACTCCAGATAAACCTGCTTATGTAGAAGTTTCTTCCCCAATCGAAGATACTCCGGGTGCAAAAGCGGGAATTCAGGCTGGCGATTACATTATTGCAATTGATGGAAAGCCAACTCCCGAAATGACCATGAATGATGTTTTGGCAAACTTGCGTGGCGAAATTGGTACTCCAGTTACCGTTACTATTTTGCGTGGAAATAACATGAAATTTGATGTTCGCCTTGTTCGTGCGCTTATTGAAGTTCCGACTGCAAAATACGGTATGATTGAAGGAACAAAAATTGGTTATGTTCGTCTTATTGAATTTACTCCAGATACTCCGAATCGTCTTCAGGATGCGCTTAATATGTTTGAGCGTGAAAAATACGAAAGTTTGATTATTGATTTGCGCGATAATCCGGGTGGACTTATTACTAGTGTTGTTGAAGTTGCAAATAAATTTATTGATGAAGGCGTGATTGTTTCTACAAAGAGCCGACTTGCTTTTGAAAATCAGGAATTTAAGGCAAACAAATTTAAAACTACTGCAAAGAAAAATATTCCTGTAATCGTTCTTATAAACCGTGGTTCAGCTTCGGCAAGTGAAATTCTTTCGGGTGCATTAAAAGATTATCATCTTGCTTATCTTGTTGGTGAACGTACTTACGGTAAAGGTTCGGTTCAGCAGGTAATTCCGCTTATGAGCAATGACGGAATGAAGATTACAATGGCACGTTATTACACTCCAAGTGATGTTAATATAGATAAAATTGGAATTCCGCCTGATTTGGAAGTGAAAAATCTTACAATTTCTAAGGAAGAAGAAGAAACTTACGTAAAACTTGTTGAAGCCAAACTGATTGACGCTGCTGTAGAAAAAAATCCTTCTATGTCGGAAGCAGAAATTGCAGAGGAAGCAAAAAAAATTGCGGCAGAATATCCTTTGGAAGAACGACTTTTGCGCCGTTTGATTCGTATTCAGGTTCAGAGATGGCAGCCAACTCCTTTGTATGATTTGGATTACGATATTCAGTTGAACGAAGCACTTAAAATAATTCAGAGCGGAAACTTTAATTATCTTATGCAGAAGTCAAAAACTTTGAAGGAACTCCAGACCGAAGCCGAAGCAGCTGAAGAAAACTAATTCAAACTGGCATTGTGAGCTTGTCTTTTGAGCGGAGCGCGGCAGTCTATAAAAAGGCGTAAAACTAATGCGGCAATTTATTCTTGAAAAAAATCTGGAAAAAGACGGAACTGTAACTCTTGAAGGCAAAGATTTTAAATATTTGCGGCAGGTTTTGCGTGTTCGTCCCGGTGATATGATTAGTTTGCGGCTTGCGGACGGTTCTTTGCAAAATTCCACAGTTACAAAAATTGATGAAAAATCAAAACGGATTCAACTGCAGGTTTGTGCGAATTGCGGAATTGATGATGGACTTGGCGCTGGCGGTTCGCAGAGTTCAGGCGGACAAAATTCTTCTGCAAAATCCATTACTCGTGGTGTTCAGGCACAGGAAATTCAAGCGGGGCGGGAAAAGTCTTCTGATGGGGTGGCTCAAATAGAATACATACTTTTGCAGTTTGTACCACGCCCGCAGAAATTTGAACAGATTGTACGTCAGTCGGTTGAATGCGGCGTAAAATACATTGTGCCAGTTTTTGGTGAATATTCCGAAAAATCGAGTATTCAGGCGTTGAGCGGAAATGTAAACAAAAAAGAGCGGCTTGAACGCATTGTAAAAGAAGCCCGTCAGCAAAGCGGTTCACCGGTAGATTCAGTTGTAACCGAGCCGATGACGCTGGAACAGGCGGTGGAATTTGTGCACGGTGGAAAACAAACTGCCGCGTTGGGTGAAAGTTCTGCCACCCAAAATTCTACCATAGGTTTTGTCCTCTCTGAGCGCGATGAAGGTTCCGTAAAAATCAGTGAAGTTCTGGCAAAAAATCCAGACGTAAAAAGAATTGCAATTGCATGTGGAAGCGAAGGCGGAATCAGCCCCAAAGAAGTTGAATTTCTTTGTAAAAAAGGACTATTTTTGACCGTGCATTTTTCCGTTAATATATTAAGATGCGAAACTGCTGCTTTGTATGGAATTGCGGCAGTTCAGACGGCGGTGTAATTATGTCTATTCAGAGAATTTCTTTTTTGGGAGTGCCTGTTGATATTTGTCCTCCTGAATGCCTTGAAACCGAAGTGTTGGAAATGCTTGCAAAACCTGGTACAAAACAGGTAGTGTTTCTTTCAATTTGGGATGTTTTAAAAGCAAGAGGACGCGGAGACTTTAAAGAGTGTCTTAAAACTGCCGACCTTATCATTCCAATTTCAAAAAGCATTATTAAAGGTGCAAAATTTCTAAAAAAAGATATTCCTGTGCGTTATAATCCGTTTGAAGCTGTAATTCAAATTATGGCAATTCTTGATGCGCATTATAAAACCTTGTTCCTGCTTGGTTCACACAAAAAAACGCTCCAAACTGCCGAAAAAAATGTACGCGATACTTTTTCGGGGCTCCATATTGTTGGACGCTGCGTAGGTTATTATTCAAAGGCGGCGGAAGATAATATTATTGAAGCAATTTTTAAGGCTCAACCTTCACTTGTTCTTTTGAGTGACGGAATCAAAGAAAAAAAATGCTGGGCTTACCGCAGACGAAACCGTTTTTCTTCCAGTATTTTTATTTATTATAAAGACGCTTTTGGAATTTTTTCTGAACGAATTAAGCGCGTAAACGAAAAAACTTTCAACCGTGGACACGAAATTTTTGTAGAAATTGCGCACAATCCGTTCAAAATTTTCCTGATTTTCCCTTATATCTGGTACCTTCTTGTGCTTCTTTGTACAAAATTGTTTAAACGTAAGTAGATGATTGTTGCATCAAGTGTGACAATAACAATATTAAAAAAAGTGGAGTTTCGTACAGTTAATGATTGCTGAGTTATGTGCAAATGGATGCACGTTAATCTCAGGTCGTCTGGATGTTATAAGAACTTTTTTGCAAATTGGAGAAAAAATTGAAGAATTTGCAAGATTTGATTTTATAAAACCAGGCTTGATTGACGGAATTGAACGCACTGCTAATAGAATTCTGCTTGATATAAGTTCAATTAGTAGATTTTCTGATTTTGATTTTGCCGAAAAAATCCTTTCAGTCCGAAAAATCGCTTTTTTTCTAGTTCCGCCAGATACTCCATTTTTTAGACGAAAGCTTATTTATGATTTAACTTCTTCTTATGCTGATTTTCCTATTGAATTAGAAATCCTTAACCGCAAACTTAGAAAATTTATTGCAGAATATGTTCAAGAATTAGGTTTGTACAAAAAGCTTGAATCTGCTTAGAAGGAATTGCAGCGTAAATTGGAAGAACTGGTCCATCCGAAGCGGCAATCCAATAGCGAACATCATCGGCCTGGTGGTCTGCAACAGAGCAATTTTTTTGTACCGGCGAAAGTCCTGTTCTGGTGCTAAGTTCGGTCTGGCGGTTGTTGCAAAGCTGCTCAATCTGATTAGTAATTTTTGCTTTATTTTTTAATGGGATTACGCAAATACAGGGAGCGGCAAATTTTCTGGAAACGCGGTCGGTTTTTGACGGAAAATAAATTGAACTGAATTTATTGATGATTTTGTGGTCAATTTTGCGGTGTTCAGAAAGTTTTAAAAAGGCAGAAACAGAAATTCCATTTTCAAGATAAAAGTTCATTTCGGTTTGGTCGAGCTGGAATGCGGTTTTTTCTGAGATTTGATTTTTTATCATTTTTGAAAATTCTTTGATTGCAGGATAGAGAAAACCGTTTGGTGAACAGGCTTCTTCTAAAACTTGGCGAACATTATGGTAGTTTGAGTTTTCCTGCGAGGTAGGATTTTTATTTTTGTTTGTATTCTGGTAGTTTTCTTTTGCAATGTCGGTTTTGTAGGCCTGGTACAAAGCGGAACAAAAGTTTTCGTATAAGGTTGGAGCGTTTTCGTTGGCAGTTAGGCCTTCGGCAAGCATTCCTGTAATGGCGAGAAGATTTTTTTCGTCTTTACCGTAAAATGTAAGCGGATTTTTTTGAGTTTTGGCGTACAATTCAAGGAATTCTGTAAAATCATCCCAGTAATTAAGCGGGCGGTTTGAATTTTTGGAAGAAAACTCTTTGTAAGCGGCAAAATCAATATCAATCTGGTAAAAGTCAAAAAGAAGTGGAACTAGTTTGATTTTTGATTGGGATGAATTAGCTCCCGTCCCCGAAACAGGTTTGCCTGAAATAGATTTGCCACTTGTTTTATTTCCATTCAAGAAATTTGTAAAATCAACAACGGTAGAAGACATTCCGTTCAAAAATTCTTCGGGAACTGTTTTTACTTTTTTAGAAGAGTTGCAAAATTCAATTACATCATAATCAGTTTGAGAAAAAATAAGGGAACAGTTTTTAAAATCAGATTTTTGTGCAGAAAGAGGAATGTCGGAGTTTAAAATTACCGTTTTATAATCATCATCAAGCATGGAAAGAATAATTTCCTGCGTAGAACTGTCAATATTGTAAAAAGCAACGGACGGTTTGTAATTTTTGTACGAAAGAAAGCCAATTAATGCAGAAATTGTGAGCAAAATAGAAAGTGTGCCGATAATAAAAATAACAGAAAGTTTTTTCATATTAATCATATTGTACAAGCAAAAAAAAATAAAATAAACATAAAATTTGCGTTAAAAATAAAACAGATTTATAATTTAACAAAAATATAACAAAAAAATATTATTAAAAGAGAGTAGGTCATCGAATGAAAAAGAATTCCCTGTTAATTTCTGTTTGTTCGTTGGTTTCAGCTTTGCTGATTTGTTCTTGTAATGTTGGACTTGGAGAAGCCGTTGATATTAAGGCTCCTTCGATTTCAATAGTTGCGCCGGTTGCAAAAGCACAGGTACGCGGAAATATTGTTATAAGCGGTATCTGGAGCGATGATATGAGCCTGAATAACATAACTGTTGTTCTGGAAAATACCGCAACTAAGCAAACTTATCCAAAAGTCTCTTCTGGAAACGCGGGCACTGGAACTGCGACGGAAGCCCCTGGATACATAGCGGTTTTTAATTCAGATGGAACGTGGACCTGTACAATAGACGTTCTTTCCGAAACGGGCGAAAAAATAATTCCAGATGGCAGTTATATTGCAACTGCAACTGCAACTGATAATGCAACAACCCCACATTCAACAAGTGCAACTCAAGTTTTTAGTATTGATAACACTGCTCCTGTTCTTGTAATCACAAGCCCATCTTCAACAGATATAGAAAATCCTGCAACTTACGGAAAACTTTTCTCTATTCAGGGAACTTATTCTGACGATAGCGATATAGATTCAATTTTAGTAACAATTCTTGACGAAAACGGAAACGAAATTGACGGTGCGGAAAAGACCTTAAAAATCAAAGGAACTACAATTGATGATACAGTTGCTCTTTGGGAAGGTGCCGACGGACTTTATGAAAAAATTTACGGAGACAACGTTGAAGCCGGAACAAAGAAATTCTATACAAAAGTAACAATTTACGACTCTGCACGCAAAGTTCCAGCCGAACAGGGCGACAAAGGAAACTCTTGCAGCTATTTCTTAATGCAGAATGAAGTAGAAGAATTCTTTAGCCAAACAAACGAACAGTTTAAAACAACAGAGCTTTATTCATTGCTTGCAGGAACTGCCAGCTTAGATGAATTTGACCCAGCTTACAAGGAACTTGTTGAATCAATTGACGGTGCTTTGGAAAATGAAAGCGGAATTAAAAAAACAAAGGCAGCATTTTCATTAAATCCTGTAAACAATCCTACTTTTACTGTTTCTGGCTATTCAAGTTTTATTCCTGGTGTTGACGGCAAAGAAGACGAATTGGATTCTTATGCTGCGGACGGAGTTTCTGCGCTTTATGAATTTAAAGATAAATCATCTCTTTCTATTACAGTTACTCCTGGACGCGACGGATACCTTTTAAGACAGAATTCGCTGGAACTTTCTTTAATTGAATGTTCAGTTGATGGAGCTGCTCTTACAAATGCAGACGGAACTTACAAAAATCAGATTAAAATTGATGAAGACGACGTTGCAATCTCTATGGTTGGTACTTCTTATTCTCTGGAAGTTCAATTACGCGAAACTGACTACGACGGCTTAAAAATTGGAAGTTACTACATAATTAATGTTGAAGGAACTGATACAAAAAATAACGCTATAAGTAACGGTGCTCAGATTTTTGCAATCAAATTTTCACCTGCAAACACAACTCCACCTTTAATAAAACTTATTGAACCTTCCGCAACGTCACTTTCTATTAAAAATAATGCGGCTATAGATTTTAGGGGAACTGTTGAATATTACCAGGATGAACTTAAAATGGCAGTTTATATTGGTGATCCTGCAGAAGACGGTTATGTTGTTATTCCAAATAATCAAATTTCAATTGGAAATAACATTTCTGGTGGAGCTAAAATTAAACGTGAATTTACTTTCACACTTCCAGAATCAATTATAGAAGAAATTGACGAATCTTCATTTGCAGTTTACGTTTATGCAGAATTGGCTTCTGCTCAACAAAATGGTACTGCTTTTGTTCAGATTACAAATGATAGAAATGCTCCAACTTTTGGCGAAGACTATACTATTACTCCGACGGTAGAAGTTTCAAGTACAGATGATTCTAGTGCAAATGCGTCTGGAACTGGTTCTGGTTCAAGAGCTGCTGAAACTGCTGTAGGACCTGCTGCAGAGAAAGTTGTTTCTTATGTTAACGGTACAATTGCTATTGAAGCAAGCGTTAGTGACGATATCACTTTAAAGCCAGAAGTTTCTTATTCTTTGGATGATGGCGCTAATTGGACAAGTCTTGGTGCAGTTACAAAAATTTCTATTAAAGAGATTGATACAACAAAATTTACAGATAAATCAGCCAGAATTCTTACTTTAAAAGCAGTTGATGCTGTTGGAAACGAATCATTTAAGAAAATTCCTTTAAATATTAATCAGTCTACAGATGCTCCGTCGGTAACAATTTCTAATGCAGATGTTTCATTTAACACTGTTGATAAAATCATCCAGAAGCAGGAAAATGTTTTTGGTACAAGCTCTAACACAAACTTGAGCGGTTACATTACAGATGATGACGGAATTAAAACAATCACAGTTTTGTGGCAAAAAGGCAGCGAATGGTCAGAAAATGCTGAAACACAAAAGAAAGAATATGATGTAAAAGGAAAAACAAGCTACAGTTTGACCCACCGTTTACCGGAAGAAGAAGGTTCTTACGTAATTAAACTTGAAGTTCAGGATTCAAAACAGGAAAAAACAGGCTTTAATTCTTGTGTTGTAGAACCTTTTGTTGTTGGTGTTGATGATGGTGCTCCAAAAGTAAACGTTAATGTGGAAAATGGAATCTATCTTGCGGCTGGAACAACCTATGAACTTGTGGGAACAGTTGATGATGAAAAAGCGGTTGTTACAATTTATTCTGATTCGGCTTGTACACAAAAAATTGGAGAGGCAACTGTAAGTACAGCAGCAACTGTAAACGGCGGCGTTTGGAAGTATGGGCTAGAAACTGGAAGTAAAGATAGAACAATTTACGTTCAGGCAAAAGACGGATTTGGTCTAAAATCAAAGGCAGAATTCTCTTATAAAGTTGATACTGCAGCTCCAACATTCACAATTACAAGCGTAAACAACGAAACTGGTACGGCACTTTCTAAAAATTCAGAATTGATTACAGTTTACGGAAGTCTTGTTAATTATTTTACGGTAAAAGGAACTCTTGCTGATGAAGAAGGCGGTTCTGGTCTTGAAGGCAAAATGTACTACAAAGTTTGTTCTGAACAGGACAAAACAAATGAAGGTTCTTACAATATTGCTGACGGAAAATGGCTTAACGTTGCAATCAAAAATACAGCAAGCGGTTACACTTGGGAACTTCCAGTAGATTTTACCTCTACAAAATTAGAAAACGATAATTCTTTTGTAAGTTTTAAAAATGGCGACACAGTTTATATTTACATTGCAACAAAAGATAATGCAGGAAACGTTTCTCTTATAAAAGAAAATCCATCTGCAAAAATTAAAGTTATAATTGATGGAATTGCACCTGAATTCAAAGATGTTCCAAAAATTATTGCAGGAAAAACTACAACGATTTCGGTCTTAGCAAAAGATTCAGGAACAGGAATTGCAAATGCAAGTTTGTATTTGAACGAAACAAAGATTGAAGATGTATTGCCACAGGTATCGGTAGGAACAAATCCAGCTGATTCAGGATGGACAACTTATACATATTTAATTAATTCAAGTGAACTTTCTTCGGGTCAGAACAAAATCACAATTAAAGCAACTGATGAAGCAAGAAATGTTAGCGAATCACAAGCTGTAGTTATAGAAATGAATGCTCCAACATTCAAAGAACAGGATAGTGGAATTCCAACAGATTCTTATAAAAAGAGTTACGGTACCACAAGTGAAACAATCAAAGAATATAGTTATGTAAATAAAGTGTTTACAACCAAAGGAAAAGTTTCGGTAACAGGAACAAACAATAGTCTTACATCATTTGTTTACAAAGATACTTATGTTTCACTTGGAGCAGACGGAAGAGAAAATACAGCGACAATAAAAGCAGAAACAGCAGTCAGCGTGGCAGAAGACGGAAGTTTCAGTTTAAGTTACCCAGCAGCAGGAACAACAGAACTAACAACATACGAAGGAAAATTCGTAA
>JAILCM010000323.1 GCA_024680155.1 Treponema sp. | reverse complement strand
AACCGCCTGCGGCGTTTTCCGCTACCCCCTCTCCTAGGGGCGCAGCCCCTAAAACCCGCTTTTACTATAAGGAGTACTTAATTGAGCTACGATTTTAATCAAATTACCGAGCGGCACGGAACAAACTGTATAAAAACTGACCTTGCCCTTGCACGCGGAAAACCAGCAGATGTTCTTTCGCTTTGGGTTGCCGATATGGATTTTCCAACTTCACCTGCAATTCTGCAAGCCTTACATAATAAAATAGATCATGGAATTTTTGGCTATTCCTGTCTTGATGAATCTTTCCATAATGCACTTTCTCAATGGATGAAAAGCGAACATAATTTTGTTTTTGACCGTCGTGAACTTGTAACAACACCTGGCGTTGTTTTTGCTCTTGCAAGTGCAATCAAAGCTTTTACAAAAGAAGGCGAATCTGTCATCATTCAAACTCCAGTTTATTATCCATTTAAAAATATGATAGAAGCAAATAACCGCCGCCTTGTAACTTCGTCCCTTTACGAAAAGGATGGAAAGTGGCATATAAACTTTAAAGACTTTGAGAATAAAATAGAAGAAAATAATGTAAAATTGTTCATTCTTTGTAGCCCGCATAATCCTGTTAGCCGTGTATGGACTCGCGAAGAATTGCAGCGGCTTGCAGATATTTGTTTGCGCCACAACGTAATTGTTTTTGCAGACGAAATTCACAATGATTTTGTTTATGAACCAAATGTTCATACAGTTTTTTCAACACTTTCACCACAAGTTGCAGAAAATTGTATTGTTTCAATGTCGCCAAGCAAAACTTTTAATCTTGCAGGTTTACAGTTTTCTACCAATTTTATTAAAAACCCGGCACTCAGAGCCAAATTCAAGGAAGAACGAAATAAAACCGGCTATGATGAACCAAGTCTTATGGGAATGGTTGCCGCCCGTGCTGCTTACGAAGGCGGAAAACCCTGGCTCGAAGAATTAAAAATTCATCTTTATTCAAACATAGTTTTTCTGCGTTCATATTTAAAAGAAAAATTGCCAAAAGCACGTCTAATTGAACCGGAAGGAACCTTCCTTTTGTGGATAGATTTTTCTACTTACGGAATTCCAGATCAGGAACTGGATGATTTAATAGTAAACAAAGCAAAAGTTTGGCTTGACCGGGGAACAATGTTTGGTCCAGAAGGCAGCTGCTACCAGCGAATAAATATTGCAACCCCACAACCACTTTTAAAAGAAGCGATAGACAGAATTTCGGAGGCTTTATCATGTTAAAAATTTCAACACGCGGACAGTATGCATTGCTTATAATGACTGACCTTGCAGAAGCAGATGATGGAACTTTTATTCCACTCAAAACACTTTCGCACAGACGGAATCTTTCTGTAAAATATCTTGAACAGATTTTGATTCAACTTGGAAAAGCAGGGCTTGTAACCGGTTCTCGCGGAACAAACGGTGGTTATAAACTCAGTCGAAAAGCAAATGAATACACCACCGGCGACATCCTTAGAGCAATGGAAGGCGAACTTTCTCCACGCGGCCTTTCAGAAAACAATCACCTTGATTCCGAAGGCAACGACTTTTTCTGGAAAGAATTTACACAAAACATCAACCATTTTGTAGATTCAATCACACTAGATGAACTCGCCCAAAAGAACCGTGACTTCGCAGGGTATGAGTATTGCATTTAATACAGTCCGACTTAAACAGACATTTTTGCTTGAGAACTATATTTTTTATTCACCGCGTCCAAGCAAAAATGCTTTTTTGTTCATTTCAAGGAACTGAGGTTTTACAAGCTTTTCAATTGCGGCCATCCATGCATCCACAGGAAAATCCATATAGCGAGACAAACGGCCCATTAAAACAATATTTACAGCTTTTGCAGTACCAGCCTCTTCAGCCAAAGTCAAACAATCAATTGCATCAACTTTAAGCCCCGCACCGCTCATAGAAGCAACCAAATCAGCAGGATATTCAGCAGCACCAGTAATTACAGGCATCGGGTCAATTTTCTGCGTATTCACAACAATCTGACCATCAGCCTTTAAATATTCTGTATAACGAGCCGCTTCCAAAAGTTCAAACGAAACAATAAAATCAGCCTCGCCCTTATCTACAATCGGTGAATAAACTTTATCGCCATAACGAACATAAGTTACAACCGAACCACCACGCTGGCTCATTCCGTGAACTTCGCTAACTTTTACGTCATAGCCTGCATCAAGCAGAACCTGTCCCAAAGTTTTAGACGCAAGCAAAGCACCCTGTCCACCCACGCCAACAATCATTATATTTTTTATCATTTTCATCTCCTAGGAGGGGGAAGTCTCCCCCTGCGTGCGCACTTCGTTGCGCCCTACCCTCTCTGCGGGGACACCCCGCAACGCCCCGTTACAATGCTCCAAACTTACACATGTGTAAGGTCGCTGGCGGCCGTTGTTCTATAGCAAAGCGTTAAAAAAATTGCGCACAGCAATTTTTAGCTTTACCACCCTTTATAATGCACCAAACTTACACATTTGAGAGCATACTCCGCATCCCACACACAATGTCGGGTCAATCTTAGCCTTGCCGTTTTTCATT
Source organism: Treponema sp. (assembly GCA_024680155.1). Taxonomy (GTDB): domain Bacteria; phylum Spirochaetota; class Spirochaetia; order Treponematales; family Treponemataceae; genus Treponema_D. The sequence goes on along the minus strand of JAILCM010000323.1, from coordinate 1,559 downwards.
GCAATTGCAGGACAACCAATTTTCATGCACATCTTGCAAGATTTACATTTTGCTTCATCCACAACAAGCGGCGGATTATGTTTTACTTCCTTCAAAAGTGCACAAGGTCTGCGGCTGATAATCAAACTTGGTTCTTCAACGGCAAGTTCCTCGCGAACAGCAGCTTCACATTCTGCAATATTATATGGGTCAACAACACGAACACGATTAATTCCCATTGCACGAGCCAAAGCTTCCAAATCTACTCTGCCGGCTGGGTCTCCATACAAGTTCTTTCCTGTTGTAGGGTTCTGCTGATGGCCTGTCATTCCAGTAATTGAGTTATCAAGAACGATTACAGTTGAATTAGACTGATTGTAAGCAATTGTTGCAAGACCAGTCATTCCTGAATGCATAAAGGTTGAGTCTCCGATTACAGCAACTGATTTCTTTTCATTTTCGGCTCCACCTGCTTTGTTCCAGCCATGCAAGCCTGAGAAAGAAGCACCCATACACAAAGTAACGTCCATTGCGCTCAAAGGAGCAACACTTCCCAAAGTATAACATCCAATATCACCAAAAACGGTAACTTTAAGTTTGTTCAAAGCATAGAACATTCCGCGGTGAGGACAACCTGCACACATAATTGGTGGACGGACTGGAATCTGTACACCGTCCAGTTTTTTACCGGCCGGCACATCGCGACCAAAGGCAGCGGCAACAAGATTCTGGCTGAATTCACCGCAAATCGGGAACATATCCTTTCCGTGAATTTCAAGGTCGGTCGGGAGTTCAAGTCCGCGAACAAAAGTTTCTATAATCGGGTCAAGTTCTTCTACAACGATGATTTTTTCAAGGCCTTCTGCAAACTTTTTAATCATTTCTGCCGGAAGCGGATTTACCATGCCAAGCTTAAGAATGTTTACAGAATCGCCCAAAACTTCTTTTACATACTGGTAGCTTGTTGAAGAAGTGATGATTCCAATCTTACTGCCTGCAAGTCCCAGCACCGTAGCCGAACCATTTGCTTTTTCAAGGCGGTTAATTCCGTTTGTTTCGCTCCATTTTTCCAAATCTTTCATGCGCTGTTCAACAAAAGGATGGCGCTTAATTGCATTTGCAGGAGCCATTACATATTTAGAAATTGTTTTTTCGTAAGCTTTGTGTTCTGGTACAACGCGGTCAGCTGGTTCTGTAATGCTCTGGCTGTGAGCAACACGTGTACACATTTTGTACAAAACCGGAGTATCAAATTTTTCGCTGATTTCAAAGGCAATTTTTGCAAATTCACGTGCTTCATCGGCATCACTTGGTTCAAGCATAGGAACTTTAGAAGCAATTGCGTGATGGCGGCTGTCCTGTTCGTTCTGGCTTGAATGCATTCCAGGGTCATCTGCAACGCCAATTATAAGGCCCGCATTTACACCAGTGTAACTCATTGTATAAAGAGGATCTGCCGCAACGTTTAAGCCGACGTGTTTCATTCCACAAAAAGAACGTCGTCCCGCAAGACAAGCACCAAATGCTGATTCAAGAGCAACCTTTTCGTTTGGAGCCCATTCACAATAAATCTCTTTAAA
>JAILCM010000320.1 GCA_024680155.1 Treponema sp. | reverse complement strand
GACAAAGGAAACGGTTATCTTCGTGATGGTGACAATATCTGGTCGTATGACCCAATCAGCCGAAAGTTTTCGCATTCTTCTTTAAAAGAAGCCCTTGGCGATTCCGACGTAAAACTCGACGATCTTGAACAGAACAAAGACCGCTGGCGCAAAAATTACACAGTTGCAGAGTTCAAAGAAGGCACTCTTGGTAAGTATCCGGTAAATATCATCACGCTTAATGCAAAAACTACCGAACCTTCTTACCCGATTGTAACTTATTATATCCGTCAGGACATTCCGCTCATTCTAAAAGAAGAAGATTTTTCTGGTTCAGGCCGACTTATGCGCACAACTTTGATTCCAAAATATTCAAAAGTTCCAGCCGGCTATGTTGGTACACAGGTAATCTTGCGCGACGAACTCAACAAAGGCGAACAAACCCAGCAAATTATCAGCGATTTGACCTTCGACGCTTTGCCAGATAAGATTTTCACTAAAGCGTATTTGGAAGGGCTGAATTAGTTTTTAGGTGTTAGGAGGGGAAATTATAGGGTCGATCAAATCATAAAAAACAGTCCTGTGGACTATTTTTTATGATTTGTTCAATCAAAATCCCTCGCTCGCACTTTGTTGCTCGCTACCCCTTCTAGCGGGGCAATGTATACAGCTTGTAAAAGTTACCCTTAAAAACATTGCATTTAGCGGCCCCGCAACGCCCCGATTTTTTTTGACAGGAGTTTCTTTATGAAAAAAGTTCTTTTATTCTTATTATCAACTGCTTTTTTGTGCGCACCAATTTTTGCTCAAACCTCAGACTTTCCATCTGACGACGAATTGTTTGGTGGCAGCGGCGATTTTTCTAGCGATGACGCACTTTTTGGTGGAAGTATATCCGATGACGCACTTTTTGGTGGTTCCGACGATGACCTTTTTTGCAGTGATGACGATATGTTTACTGACGACGGCATCGATGTCGTTCAGGACACTTCGGCAAAGTCAAATTTAAGTAAAGGCGTTCTTTTTGACAACGGTTCAATCAAAATCGGCGGAAACTTTACAACCGGAATTTCTACAACAACTACAGTTTATGCCGACGACGATAAATCCTTTGGCGACCACTTAAAAGATACAACTCTTACTCCAAATTTAAGCGCTTATCTTACTTTTGACGCTCGCCCAACCGAAACTTTGCGAATGTACACAAAATTCGGGCTCGCTTATCCGTTTGCATTAAAGGCAAATTCTTCGGCCACAACAACAGGAACTACTTCTACAAATCCGTGGACAAATGAAGAAACAACTCTTTATTCAACAAAAGTTACAACATCCGTAAGCGACTGGTTCACACTTAAAGAACTTTTTACAGATTTTTCTATAAAAGACCGAGCTTTCTTCCGGTTTGGCTTTCATACAGTAACCTGGGGAACCGGCTATTTTTACAGTCCTGTTTCCGACATGATAAATACTTCGTCAATCAATCCGGAGAACACTTCAGAACAGGTAAATGGAAGCTTAAATCTTCGTACACAAATCACATTTCCGAATAATCAAAACTGCCTTTGGCTTTATGTAATCCCTTCAACCAATTTTACAAGCGATTATTCAGCCACATCTTATATTCGCGAAACAGCTTTTGCCGGAAAATACGATTTGGTCCTTGGTACCTGGGAACTTGGACTTGGCGGTTATTGGAAATATCAGAATTCACCACGAGCAATGCTTACTGCCAGCGGAAGTTTAAAAAATTACACAATTTTTGGAGAATTTGTTTACCGCTACGGAACCGATTCAGAATGGGGAAGTGCACCTGACGAATGGAAAGACAAAACAAGTGTTTTTCAAGCTACAGCGGGTTTAAGTCGTTATTGGAAAAATCAGAATATTCTTGTTGCATTGCAATATTATTACAACAGCTACGAAGTTGACGGAAAATATTATCTTTCAAAAATGATGACTGGTGGAATGGGAATTTCCGATTATAGTGCAATGTCGAATTATGTAACACAAGGTCACAATGTTGCCGGAATGATTAATTTTGGACGTTTGTTTGGTACAAAAGATTTAACTGCAACTGTTTTTGCTATGGCTAATTTCCAGAAGCGAGATGAATCAGACATGATGTACAAAGCTCTCAAGAATTATGGACTTGCTTCAAGCCTTTTTAACAGCATGACAATTTCTGGTTTGATGTATTATTCACCGATTAAGGATTTAAAATTCGGACTTGGCCCATACATTATTTTCAGCGATTTTGATTCTGCTCCAAATGTGGCTCTTAAACTGGACTTTACGCTTGGTGGCGGAAAATTCTAAGCTCATAAAAATCAAACAGATTTCTTCCTGAGTTTTCCCAAAGGCCGTATTTTTTATTGAAAAATTCACGCTTTTCCATCTATAATAAACTTATGTCACAAAAAAAAGTTATTATTGTAGGTGCGGGAATCTCGGGGCTTAGTGCCGGAGTTTATGCAGCACGTTCTGGTTTTGATGTTACTATTTTGGAACAACACATTATTGCTGGTGGGCTTTCTACTGCATGGAGTCGTAAAGGTTATTATTTTGAAGGTGGAATGCACTGGCTCACCGGTTCTTCTCCAAAATTAAAGTTGAATCAGGTTTGGAAAGAAGTTGGTGCCTTGCAGGATAATAATCCAATTGAAAACCGCGATCCTTACTACACTCTTCTTGATGGTGACAAAAAACTTTGCATGTATCGTGATCTTAAAAAACTTGAGCAGCATTTTATTGAATATGCGCCCGAAGATAAAAAAATGATTAAGCAGCTGTGTCGTGACATACGTCGTTTTAAAAATGTTCATCTTCCAATTAAAGATATTCGCGGGCTTAAATCAAAAAATCCTATGCATCCATCGCTTGGTGAACTTTTAAAAATGGCTCCTGCCGCACCAAGATATTTTCCTTTGCAAAGAATGTCGTTCGTTGATTATGTAAATCAGTTTAAAAATGAAAATCTGCGTCATCTTTTAATGTGTGTAATAGGTCCTCGTTATAATGCAATTTCTTTAATTTATACTCTGGCTTCTTTTGCGAGTGGGGATTGTGGGTATCCGGCTGGCGGTTCGGTAAGAATGGCAAATAATATTCTGGAAACATACAAATCTCTTGGCGGTAAAATTCAGTTCCGTACAAAAGTTGAAAATGTTGAAATTAAAGACGGCGTTGTTACCGGTGTTACTACAAAAGACGGATTCATTCCAGCTGATGCAGTTATTGTTACTCAGGATACTCGCAATGCAATCGATACACTTTTTGATCCTCCGCTATATCTTGATTCCTGGATTGGAAAAATGCGCCGCGATGTTATTTCGGAACAGACAATGTTTATTTCTCTGGGCGTAAAAGCTGATTTGTCACGTTTTCCTTTTGCTACAATTTTTCCGTTAAAAGAACCGTTTGAATTTGGTGGCTGTAAATTTAATGAATTCCGCATAAATAATTATTCCCAATACAAAGACTATCAGCCGGAAGGTTGTACAACTTTAACCTGTCTTTTAATTTGTGATAATTATTATTTCTGGAAGCAGGCAAAAGATGACGGCACATACAAAGCAAAAAAAGATGAACTTGGCCGAAAATTTGTAGAAACTCTGTCGCAGTTTATTCCCGAAGTAAAAGATGAACTTGAAGTAATTGATGTTGCAACGCCTTGTACTTACGAACGTTATTGTACCAGCTGGCAGGGTGGATGGATGAGTGTCTGGAATCAATTTGGCAAACAGGATAATTATCCACAGGAATCTGCTTACGTTTATGGTCTTTATTTTGCTGGCCAGAGAATTGTAATGCCGGGTGGACTTCCAATTGCAGTCTATACCGGTCGTCGTGCCGTTCAGCTTTTATGCCGAAATGAAGGCGAAATTTTTGTTTAATTTTACAATTCAGTGCTATAATAAATTAATATCTTAAAAAAGGAGCTTTATTATGGCTAAAAAGTCCGCAAAGATTAATTTGATTTATCTTATCGGTATGGTTGTTGCAGCTGTTGGATTTTGTGTTCCGTTATTTGCAACAAAAATAACAAATCCGATTACTAAAGAAACAACTCTTGTTCGTGATTTGTCACCTAATGGTTTTAAGTTTCTGAATTTTGAAAAATTCTTTGACAAACTGGCTGACGGAAAACTTGATTGGATTGCTCTTGCTGCAATTCTTCTGTTTTGCGGAATCATTCTTGGTATTGTATTTTCGTTAATAAATATTAAGCCTGCTTCAACTTTGCGTCTTGTTGCGCTTTTGGTAATGGCAACAGCTGTTGGAATTATTCTTGTTCGTGCAAATAGCAGTGATTTTGCCGCATGGGTAGGAAAAGGCTTCTGGAAGCACGCCTACATCGGTACCTACATGATTATAGGTGGCTGGGGTTGTGGCTTAGCCGGCTGGTTTATAGGAAGATAAGGTTAAATTAATCTTATATTGATCCTATATTGCAATCACTTTAGCACCGGTTTTTTCGTCTGTTCGCAGAGAATCAACCGGTGTTTTTAATTTAATTTCGAGAAGGTCGCCAGAAGATAGTGCAGATTTGTTCTCGCCCACGTTTTGTTGCGCAATCAGTGTAAGACCAAATTTTGTGCAGGCATATACGCCGGTTATGTTGCCCGGCAGTCTGAATGAATCGGAAACTACACGGATTTTCAGGGTATCTTGGGTGTCTGTATTTGACGTGTCATCTTCTGGCACCGCGCATACATACGAAAGTGTCGCGCGTTCTTTTGGGAGCTTGGCACTGTCAGAAAGTTTTTGCAGACGGACTGGAGCATCTTCGGTAGAAAATGCAAAATTACACCATTTATGCGAACTTCCTGTATAAGCTTTAAATCCATTCATCGGGCATTCTGTAGCATGTGGACATGGTGCAAGAATTTTTTTACCGGTTCTAATAAAACGGTCACGCAAAAGAGAAATTGTTCTTGCGGCTTTGGGAACTCCCGGCTCAATCAAAATAAAACGCGCATCTTTTGTAGAATAAACGTTCAGCTGGTCAAAATATTTTTTTGTCTGGAACTCTGGCGGCATATCACCAGCCTGGTCTAGTTCGTTGAACATATTTGCACAGGTGATAAAGTCGGCTTTTTCTTTGATTTGTGTTCCAAAACTACCTTTTACGCGGATGATTTTCCAGCAGGCTTCTGGGGCGAGCGAATTTTGTGTGGCATTTGAATCTGTTTCAGATTTTTCATAAGCCATTGATTTTGCAATTGTTCTGGCGGCTACTGAATAATACACGTCTTCACCAAGCGTCATTGAATTTTGCGAAATATCCAAACAATACCAGGTGAGTTTTTTTGAACGCAATTCCGGACGTGCAAGCCAAAGTGCTGTTACAACTGTAAGAGGTCCGCTTCCTAGGTCAAGGCATATGCCGTCATTTTGTGGGAATGCATTTGCCGGAAGATTTGCAAAAAGTCTTGTAAGCCGCACCAGATTCCACCAGGTAAAATAACGAACATACGCGCTAAGTTTTGTGTTTTCGTTCATATAGCCAAGCCGACGGTCTGCTCGCTGGTCCGTAAGCTGATGCGAAAGTTCGCGGATATTGTCTGGAAGCTGTTGAATCTGTTTTGAATTAAGCGGCCGGTTTTCCTGAATGATTTTGTCAAAGTCGTTTAAAATTGCGAGCGAATCTTTTGGAATTGGTTTTGTGCTGAAAGATGATGTGCAGGAAATAATTTGTGCGTCGGGATTGATGTGTCGCTCTGTTCGTGAGGTTGTTTTTTGTGTATTGCCGCGCGGGGAGCGTGAAGACAACTTTTCTGCGGTATTTTTATTAATTGCCACGTCGCTTCGTCGCTCGTTATGGCGTGTATTTTTTATAGAACTTTCTTCATTGTTGTGTGCGTTTTGTTTGCCACGGAAATCTTTTTTGCTAATGTCATTCTCGCCCTTTCCACGGGAATCCTCTTTATTTTTGCGATTCTTCTTTGATGAGGATTTTTTTTCCACAAATTTATCGTAAAATTTTCTTTCAGCCATAATGAGCCCTGCCACAAAAATCTTTTATATTTTTTTTATCTTTTGTATCTTTGAAAAATTATTAGTAAGAATTCTAATTCTGTGTCTTTTTTAATTCAAGGTAAACTTTTGCCAGTTCTGCCCTTGCTTCGTGAATCTGCTGAATTAATTCTGCATTATCTTGGGCAACTTGTGCTTCTTCAAGAATCTGGCGGCCGGCACCTTCTGCGGTAAATTTTTTTTCGGTAATAAGATATTTCAAACGGAAAATAAGTTCAAGCTCGCGCTGAGTATAAACTCTTCTTCCGCCCAAGTCTTTTTGTGGAGATAATCCGGGTACGACTTCTTCCCAGTAGCGCAGAACGTGTGCTTTAACGCCGGTTAGGTCTTCTATCTGTCCAATCGTATACATTTATCGTTCCCTGTTTTCCCACTTCTGGCGGCTGCCTTTTAATTCAAGCTGAACTGGAATCTGGTCAAAACCTAAATCTTCGCGGATACGGTTTTTAAGGTAAGTGATGTATGGTTCCGGAACAACTTCTGGCTTGGTTGCAAAAATTACAAAATTAACAGGATTTGTACTAACCTGTGTCATATAGCGGATTTTAAAATGTGCGGTTTTACTTGCTGGTGGTGGATAACGCTCCAACCAATCCTGAAGTGCGTTATTTAATGCGCTGGTTTCTATTTTTTTGTTCAACTGTTCGTTCAAAGTAAGGGCGGTATTTAAAAGTTCCTTAATTCCTTTACCTTCCAATGCCGAAAGCGGAATAATCGGTGCAAAATCCATCTGGCCAAACATAATGTTCATCCATTCGCGAGCTGCTTTTACTGCTTTGTTGCCCTGTTCTTCGCGTAAATCCCATTTGTTCAAAACAAAAATAATTCCGCGGCCTTTTTCAAAAGCTAGTGAACAAATCTTTTTGTCCTGTTCGGCAAGTCCTTCAACGGCATCAATCAAAAGAAACGCAATATCGCATTCATCCAAAGTTTTAATTGCGCGGTTTACAGAATAATATTCAACATCTTCGTGAACTTTTGCCTTGCGTCGAATTCCTGCTGTATCAAGAACGTGGAATTTTCTTCCGGCATATTCAAAATCACCTTCAACAACATCGCGGGTAGTTCCTGCATAATCACAAACAATTGAATTTTCTGTGTGAGTAAGGCGGTTAGAAAGTGTTGATTTACCTGTGTTTGGTTTACCAAGGATTGCAACCTTGATTGGACGGTCTTTAGAAACAAGTTTTACCTTAGAAAAATCGCAGCGGGAAACTATGCTGTCGGTAAGTTCCTGAATGCGGTCCCCGTGTTCTGCAGAAATAAAAATCAGTTCGCTAAAACCATATTTTGCATAGTTCCAGGCTTCGGCTTCGTTGCGGCCACCTTCGGTTTTGTTTACGGCTGCAATCATCTTTTTGGTGTAAGGACGCATTTTTATAATAAATTCTTCGTCCTCACCAGTAATAATGCCAGCTTCCAGAAGAAGAACTACTACATCCGCCTTCTGAATCATTTCAAGAGATTTTTCTACAACGTAATCATCAAGTTCAGCTTCTTTTGTACCAATGTCGCGGGTAAGTTTGTATCCGCCGGTATCAATAAGATGAATAGGTTTTTTATTTAAAATTGCGGTTGCTTCTACAGGATCACGAGTAACACCAGGCTGATCGTTTGTAATGGCTATGCGTTTGTGCAAAAAGCGATTGAACAAAGTTGATTTTCCAACGTTAGGGCGACCCGCAATTACAACAACCGGCAAACCTTCATAGTCAAAATCTTCTGGATGAGCATTTTCGTCAGCTTGAATTGTGCCGTCTTCCAAAATTACTGCGTCATCCTGAGCATTTTTGTCTATAAAATCAGGCATTTCTTCCTGAGATTGTTTTTTTGCGTTAAGTTCCTTTTCTTCCTTTGGTTTTGAAAAATCGGGTTTATGCTTCTTTTTTGCCATTCTAAGTTCCTTTTTTACGACTTTGTAGATTTAAGATTATAGCTTAAAAATTCAAAAATGTCTGTTTCTTAAAGAAATCTTTTACGGCTTTTTTTATTTCATCAGCGGATTTACTCTTTAAAATATAGCCTGCTGGTTTTAATTTCATTACAGTCATTACGCTGTCTTTATCGTTTTTGGCAGTAAGAAAAATTACCGGAAGCCGTTCTGTCATAGGATTTGTTCTAAGCTTCATAAGAACTTCTGGACCATTCATAAAAGGCATTTCGTAATCAAGAAGAATTAAATCTGCAGGATGTTTATCCAGGAATGTTATTCCGGCAAGTCCTGTATTTACAATTGAAACATCAAAATCAGCATCAAGCCAATTTTTTATACTTCTAAGCATGATTGGTTCGTCATCAATTACCAGAATGCGTTTGCGTTTTCGTTCGTTATAATCAAAAGCTTCCAGAAGTTTTTCCAAATCAATAGGGAAAGTTGAAAATTGGAATCCAGGAATCTGCTTCATAAAAACTTCTTCTGCAGGACTAATTCCCGGCATGTTCCCTGCAAGATACAAGTGCATATCATATTTTAAAACTTTATCTGCAAGACTTTTTAGAACTCCAAAATCCATATCATTAGAAAGGCAAACAATTACATGAATCGGTTCACGCGGAAGTCTGTCTATGTTATATAATCCCGGTTCAATAATTTTTACTTCCAGATCCATGAGTTGTAAATCTGAAATAAAGTTCTTAACTACAAGTCTCTGTTTGTCGCCTACAAGATAAACTTCTTTAATTGCCATACTTTTTTCTCCGTTTTTGCTTTTATTCCGCTATGATTATATACTCTATTATATAGAAGAAATTAAAGTTTTAACACCATCAAAATCAACATTTTTTATACAAGTTTTAAGTTGTTTGTAAACGTCGTCGTATTTTTCTGGTATTTTATATTTTTCAAGATTTTCTGATACCTGATCCAATACATCAATATTAAAATCGTCTGCGGCATCATAAATCTTTTTCAACTGATTTTTAAAGAAACTTTCAGAAATTTCGGTTTGGTCGGTTTGCGAAGAATCTGCAAGTTTCTGTAGTTTTTCCTTATAGCTTTGGTAAAGTTCCATTGTAGCAGGATGTTTTTGTTTAATTTCGTCCGCATTATCAGCATTTGCACATTTTTCAAGATATTCTGCCTGAGCGGAAAGTTCTTTTGCACCAATAAGTCTTGCCGTACTTTTAAGCGCATGAATTTTGATTCCGTAATTTTTTATATCATCTGCATTAAGGAAAGATTCTAGTTCGTTAAATTTTTCGTCAATTGAATGGTAGAAAAGTAAAAGTGCCTTCTTTAAAAGTTTTTTTGTTCCGCAATTTTCAAGACCAATATTTATATCAATTCCTTCAAGTGAATTTTCATCAAGCAAATCGATTTCTTTTTTATGAGAATTTTGAGTTTTTGATTCTACGCTTTGATTTTGGGTTTGTGTGTTTTGTTTTTGTTCGTCTTCCGATTTAATAAGTTCAGCAGGAAGATAACGTATGATGATTTCTTCGAGTTTGTCGGGTTTTACAGGTTTAGAAAGATAATCGGTAAAGCCTTCGTTTAAATACATTTGTTTTACACCGGAAATTGCATTTGCAGTAAGAGCAATACATGGTTTGTTTTTACAAAGATTTCCGGGCATAGTTTTCATTGTGTGTAAAGTTTCAATTCCGTCCATTTCCGGCATACGATGGTCTATAAACAAAATATCATAAGTTTTTTCGCGGATTAATTTTAGTGCTTCCTGACCGCTTAGAGCCGTATCAACCTGAATTCCTGTATTTTTAAGAAGTCCTTTTATAACTTCAAGATTCATTTCGGTATCATCAACAAACAAAAGTTTGGCATCTGGAGCGTGGAGTTTTTCTTTGTAATTTGAAAGTTTTTTCAGGCTTTCTTTGTAAACTTCATCGATATCACCAATGCAAGTCCAGTCTTTTACTTCCTGTTTTACCGCAAATCCAAACTCAGAGCCAACACCATATTCAGTTTGAACTTCCAGGTGACTTTCCATAAGTGCAAGTGTTTTTTCTACAAGAGCAAGTCCAAGTCCGGTACCTTCTATAGAGCGGTTTTTATCTTCTTCAATTCGTTCAAACGGCGAAAACAATTTTGGCAAATCTTCTTTTTTTATACCAACGCCAGTATCTTTTACGCTCACGGTAAGTTTAATGTATTTATCGTCAATTCTGTCAAAATCAATATTTAGAGTAACTTCGCCCTTTTGTGTATATTTTACGGCATTTGAAAGAAGGTTCAGAATACATTGTTTTATTCGCAGAACATCACCAAAAAGATGATTTGGAAGGCACTGTTCAGTTTTTAGATGGAACTTAAGTCCTTTTTTTGTCGCACGTTCGTTTGCCATTGTTGCAAGTTCAATTATCATGTTGGAAAGTTCGTAATTTTCTGGAATAAGCATCATTTTTCCGGCTTCAATCTTAGAAAAATCAAGAATTTCGTTTACAATTTCCAAAAGAGTAGAACCTGCGTTTTTAATGTTTCCTGCGTACTCAATAACGTCCGAATCTTTTGCTTCGCGTAGAATCATTTCGTCCATTCCGAGCATAGCGTTAATTGGTGTACGGATTTCGTGAGACATATTGGCAAGAAAAGTTGATTTTGCTTTATTTGCTTCGTTTGCCTTGTTTTTTTCGTAATAAAGTTCTTCTATAAGTGCGGCATCAGGATTTTCTACCGTAAAGAAAAATGCAAGATTCAAGAATACAACACCAATGCTGGAAATTAATGATTCTGAAACAAAAGCCTGGATTGAAGTTACAATTAAAATGGCGAGCAGGGCAGTTACAATTCCGCGTCTTTTTTTACGGTCAACGTTTTTGCGGTAAAGAATTAAAAGTACAAAACTCATGATAAAGTAAAAAACAATACACGCATAAGCCGAAGTTATTGCAAGTCCTGCAGAATAATTTGTGTGTGGAGCGATGTCATAATGTATTGGCAAGAAAGCGATACATATTATTGAAAGAATAAACGGAATCCACGAAGCAGGGTGCCCTATTCTACGGTCAACATGCGGGTATACGAGCGAACGCACATACAAATAAGTACAAAAAACTATAAGAGCCATGCTTCCAACAAAAAATATGTGCAAAAGATGATTTAAAAACTTGGGAACAGTTTCAAGATGATTAACTGTGTAAACCGTGGAAACATCAAGAATAATATTAACAATAGACGTGATTATGATTACTGAAAACAGATTGTGGACATACGTCTTTCTTCGCTTTACCGAAAAAAAGAATAAAGCAATATAGATGAGGATTGCAAAACATCCTAATTCTACACGTATATATAGAAAAAAATCCAACAGGGTTTTCATTTTTACATTTTAATGGTGGGAAGTTTTAATGTAAATAAATCTTAGCAATAAAAGTTGGCAAGTCGCTTAAACACAACCTTTAAATTAAGTTAGAATTTAGATATACTTGTGTTATGATTTCCACTGTAAAAAAGGCTGAAAATATCCGTGATGTAATCCGCTATCTGCAAAAATTTAAAAATGCGGTTGTTGTAATTTACCTTGATGATAAGACGATTTATTCTCCGTTGTTTTCTACACATATCCGCGATATTGCTTTGCTGCATCAGGCTGGACTTGGAGTTGTAATTGTTCCTGGTGCCCGCCGCCGTATTGATGAAGTTCTTACATCCGAAAAAATTGAGTGGAATTATAAAGATGGCGTTCGAGTTACCAGTGACAAGGCAATGCCTCTTATAAAAATGGCCGCTTTTGATGTTTCAAATTCCGTGATGACAAGCCTTGCCGCAAACAATATTACTGCAATTATCGGGAATTGGGTTCATGCTCGTGCAAAAGGGGTTCTTGAAGGTTTTGATTATGGAACTGCCGGCGAAATTGATAAACTCCAGACAGATTCTATTCGTAAAGTGATTGATGACGGCTTTATTCCGATTTTCCCGTGTATTGGCTGGAATTCGGTTGGACATCCGTATAATATTTCTTCTATTAATCTTGCTCAGCAGGTTGCAGTTGCATTAAAAGCCGATAAATTGTTTTTTGTAATGGAAGACGGCGGAATTAGCGTAGAAAAATACAAGGTTCCAGAGCAGATTGCAGTTTCGGAAGATGGTGAAGTTCCAGCGTTGACTGTGGAAGAAGTTGATTTATTTCTGAAAACGCTGGATGAAAAGGCTGCGAATGGGGAAGCGACTGCGGTTTTGGATGAAAGTTCGTCGGTTCCAGAGGTCCGCTCTCTTGAAGTTCTTTTAAAAACTGCCCGCGATGCCTGTATAAATGGAGTAACCCGCGCCCATATTGTAGACGGCAAATTAAACGGCGTCCTTCTTTCCGAAATTTTCAGCGACTTGGGTTCCGGCACAATGATTTACACAAGCAATTATGGAAAAATCCGCTCTATGCTGCAAACCGACATTCCTTCTGTTTTGGGAGTGATTCGTCCGTTTGTAGAAAGTGGAAAATTGTTACCGCGAACCGAACAAAATTTTGCAGAAAATCTTGGTGATTACGTTGTTTACGAAGTTGATGGCGGAGTTCATGCGTGTGCAAGCCTGCATTTGTATGAAGACGGTCAGGCAGAAATTGCAGCGGTTGCAGTTGATGAAAATTTTGCTCATATGGGAATTGGTCCAAAAATAATGGAGTTTCTTTTGGAAAAATCACGAACGCTTGGTGCAAAATCAGTTTTTATAATGACAACTCAGAGTGCAGACTGGTTCGAAAAATTGGGCTTTGTTCAAGATAAGATAGATTCCATCCCGGCAGCCAGAAAATCAATCTGGTCACCGGAACGAAATTCTAAAGTGTATAGATT
>JAILCM010000317.1 GCA_024680155.1 Treponema sp. | reverse complement strand
TGATGCCACAATTTAAGAGATGGCAGAATTTTTGAAAGCCAGTCGGTAAAAGCATAAGCTCCTTCGGCACTGTCGGAAGGAACGATTTTTTTTATAAAATGCTGCTGCAGGTTCTGATGAATAAGCGAACGTACATAAAGTTTTCGGAGCAAAGAAGGAATACATTTTTTTCCAGTTATATTGCCCGCAAGAAAATTGCCCTTGAATTTATCCCAGGCAGTAAAATCTTCCAAAGCAACCGCCTGAACTCCAGAAAGCTGCGGATTTCGAACAACCCATTCCGTCCATGAATCAACGGCAACATCCGAAGAAAAAACAAAAAGCGGTTTACAGCTTCCGTCACTTTTTTTACCAAGAAATTCCGAAATTATAGCTGGAATTGAACTCGGCTCAGCACTTCTAATAATCATAAAATTATTATAGCACGAATTTACAAAATTTTTCCGTAGAATTTTTCTAAAAGCATTTCGGGTTTGTAGGAAAGTTTTGCTTTGCGCAGTCCTTCCACGCCCATGTCTTCTTCGCGGTTAAAATATAGAAAATTCTGGCATTGTTTTGCAAACTGATTGTTGATTACAGCGTACGCTCCGTCTTTTTCGTATTCAAAAATGCATTTTTCGTAAATTACGTCTAAAACTGTGCTGGAAATTGGAGTTGCAAGCGTCATTGCGGCAGGTTCATCGTTAATATAAAGTACGCCGCCCTGAATTTTTAGTTCATCCGTATGTTCAAGTGCAGATTTTATGCTTTGCAGTTCAAGTTGCAGAACGTGGTCGTTTTCTCCGTATTTTTCGTGGAACCATTTTTGCGAAACTTTGAGAATGTCTTCTTGAATCTGTTTTTGCGGATATGGTTTGAACTGCCAGTTATTGTAAATTCGGTTGAAGCGTGAAATGTGATTTCGTTTTTTCTGATATTTTGAACCGGGAAGTTCGGCCAGATTTTTTTGAAGATAAATGTAGTCGCAGTCGTCGCGGTTAGTTTTCCATTCTACTTTGCGCTGAAAATTTTGGGCAAGACATGAATCAAGCTGATTTTTTTGTTCCTGAGTGCAAAGACAGAATCTTAGTTCCAGTTTTTGTTGTTTTGATTGTTCAAAAATGAATTCGAGTGCGTTTTTAAGATAGTCTTGAGCGGCATTTTTGAGCGGAATTGGGAATGCCCAGCCAGTACGATTTTCATCACCAAAGTAATAGCGGAAAAGTATGTTTTGGTGGATATATAAAAAAGTATTATATTTTTCTTGCAATAGGAACATATTTGCGACCGAACAGTCGCTTCCGTAAAGCTGTGAAGTTTCTAAGTTTTGTTCCAGATAAATAAAATCTGAAAGGTTCATATTTTAAAGTTACAAAAACAAAATGCGCTTTTCAAGTAATAAAAAATAAAAATTGGTTAGATTTACCTTATTAAAGAAAATTTTATTATTTTTGATTAGACAAATTTTATTTTAAAAGATAGTTTATCTGAACATAATGATTATTGCAGTAACCGAAAGAATAAGGATAAACATATAAACTAAGCCAAAAATTGCAGCTGCCTGAGGAATTATAAAAGTTAGGATTCCCCAGACAATTGTAAATGCACCAAGTCCGATTGATGTATAGCCGCATCCCTTTGAACGTAAGGTATTTCTTTTGATGAATGCCGGGTCATTTTGTGGAGAAGCCTGATTCAGTTTGTTTAGAAAACTCTGTGAGCTAAAATAAATTCCTACAAACAGAAATGAAATTCCTGCCACAATAAAAGAAGCGGCAAGCAAAAGAATTTTTGCAGTCATAAGTTTCTCCACGAATCAGATTGCTGATTATACACGTTTATTCTAGCAGAGAAATGTCCATTTTGGCAAATAGTGCATCTAACAGCGGGTCATTGCGTTTAATCTGGTAATCTGTGTGGAAAGAATTTATAGTTTTATCTTCTATTGTATTGAATTTTGTTCCACCCCAGAAATTATCGTTGTCGCTGGTTGTATCGTCGGCAAGAGAATCGTCGTCATTCCAAATCATGTAGAAAAGCCAGTTGATGTCGTCTTGATTTGCAGAAATGAGCGGTTTTGTTGCAGGAATAAATCCACCTTCCGAAATACATGCCATTTTGTTTGAACCACACCAGTCCATAAGTTTTTTGTACACTGAATCGCGGGAACTATGGTTTGCAGAACTAAGTCGTAAATCTTCGTAGATGTCGTAACCAACAAGATCAACGTATTCGTCGCCAGGATACCAGTCTTTTTCCTGTCCGTTCCAAAGCCAGATTAAATTATGAAGCTTTTTTTGATTTGTAAAATAGTCGAACATATAGCGGTAAAGTGCAATGTATGGTTCTGGACCTTGAGCCCCCCACCAGAACCAGGCTTTTCCAGCTCCATTGTATTTTCCGTAATTTCCAGCTGCTTCGTGCATTGGACGCCAGATTACAACAACGTCATATTTTTGAAGTTGAGCAAGATAACCAGCAATTGTGTCTAAATCTTTTTTTATAAATTCAAAGTCTGGATTTGAAGTATCGAGTTTTTTGTTAGCAGAATCCCACGGAATTTTAAAACTGATTTCTTCCGGTTTGTAGCTTGCTCCATTTGCTGAAGTTTTACTTGGATCGAGCCAGTGCCAGCAGAAAGAAACGAGTCCGCCATGATACCACCAGTCGCGGGCTTTTGTAACCTGATTTGGATTATACCACGAACGACTGTCGGATTTTGTAAGATGCATAAAGTCAAAACCCATAAGGGCTGCATGATAGCCTGTGTCTGCAAAAACTTTATCGTCCATTTTTACTTTTGTGTCCCAGGCACAATCCATTACGCCGGTAAGAATGTGTTTTCCATAAATTCTGTTTTTAAGAAAACTCATGACATATTTTGTGTTGTCGCCTGCGTTTTTGTCTGCAAGTTCAATGTCTAGAGTTACGTCGTCGAGAATTACAGGTTCAGTATTTTTTGTTGAATTTGATGATGATGTTTTCGTTGTTGTAGTAGAAGTTGTTGAACATCCCGCCAGAATAAAAGTTACCATTGCAATAATGATTAATGAGTTTGTAAGTTTCATGATTATGATTGTAGGGGATAAAATTAGTTTTGTATACAAAAATTTAACTAAAATTAATAAAAATAACGTAATATTTTAGCTAAAAAAAATAATTTTATAATGTAGAAACAAATAATTTTTATTAAACATATTTATGTATTAAAAAATTGTATAAGCAGTACTTCCGCATTATAAAGTAAAATCTATTTAAAAATTGGCGTTCGGTCACTTAGAGAGGTTCGAAAGCGTGCAATATTGCACTACACGCTATTTGCTGTAATGGAACTTATTAAACTCGTCGCTTGAGCGACGTCAGCAAATAGAGTGTTTTCGCCCCTCTCTAAATTCCCTACCGCCAGGTTTTTACTACAAATATTTATAATGTTGAAGCACTATAGATTTTTTTTTAATCCACAATGCTTCTTAGTACAATTTTTCTACAAATAATTTTTTTAGTCTATTTATGTATTGTAACTGCGCTTGAGTGTAGCCCGGATTGGAGGGGCGCGTAAGCGTTCCGAAGTGATGGGGAGTGCGGGGTTTGAGCTTGTCGAAAACAACGCACTAACCGGAACGAAGGAATGGAGCGAAAGCGGAACCACGGAAAGCCGGATTTACAAAAGGATGGACATTCGAAGCTGGAAAAATTCACATTATTTGATATGCGCTGCTCCAAAAAAAGAAAAACAAAAAAAAGTGAAAAATTTTGAAAAAAAATTTTGAAATTTGGTCCGAAATGAAACATTTAAAGCAATATTAATAGTGGGGGCAAAAGATATGGCAAAGGCTGAGTTTGATGGTGTTTATGTGACTGAGAGTGAGGATTCGGTTCTTGTTTATGACAGGAATATGGGGAACATTCATTTTTTGCGGGATAAGTCTTGCTTGGATGAAGTGTTCGCCAAGATTAAGGAGATGCCGGAAAGAAAGTCGGTTTATACGAGAAATGGAGATTATACTTTTAAGATGAATCTTTCTACGACTTGTAATCTTGATTGTGATTATTGCTTTAGGAATAAGTCTGCGAATATTCGGACGGATGTGAGTAAGGCAAAACAGATTATTGATTATGTTGTAAGGAATTATTCGGATAAGGTTGTTGATTTTTCTTTTTCGGTGAATTTGACTTCGGAGGCACTGCTCGAATTCAAGAAGATTCGGGAGATTAAGGCTTATCTGGATGAAAAGACGAATCCGCTTTTTTGTATTGGGGATTTTGATTCTTTGGATGAGGCTTTGGAATTTTTGAGGTGTTTTCCGATTGAGCTTGTTGGAAGGCTGGAATTGTATTCTAAACTTGAAGATGTTGTAAATGCTATGAACAGATGTATTGCCAGAAAGGATATGGTTTGTTTTTTCCCATTACCTGAGGGTATGAATTTGCCACAGTGGGAGGCCGAGCAATATAGGAATGTCAAGAATCTTGATGGTAGGAATTTGTGGTTGTTTAATCGTCGTTTTTTGGAAGTGCTGTTCCCGGAAACTTTTAAACGGAAGCCGAGCTATTCGTTTTTTATCTGTACGAACGG
>JAILCM010000288.1 GCA_024680155.1 Treponema sp. | reverse complement strand
TCGGGGGCATTCTAAATGAATGATGCATCGATCGTCCTGGGTAATTTATTAATTGTTTGAACCGTATTATTATTTCATTCCAATTCTTCTTTATCAATAATAGTCTTTAACAAATTGAGTACTTGACAATACTGTTTTTTTGCAAAAGTGTACGTTCCTACCTGTGACTGTTTGACAGATTCTATTTCCCTGCATTCGTGTAATATGAAAAGAATCCAGATTACATAATCGTCCTTAAACTCTATAAATGCACGAACAGAATCACAACCAACATCTCCACATGTGCAGCAAGCAACTGGAGGACATTCATATACGTCATCTTCTGAGTTTTTCAACAAAGCATCAAACTCTATATCATACCATCCAAGAGGCTGGAAATCTCGGAATTCAAGTGGTTCACCATCAATAGTAAAAACATAACCCTCTTTCAGTTCATCTGGATTATGCTCGATAAACTGTTTTTTAATCCAACCTAGTTCATTTATTTTACACATTGTTTTAACTCCATAATAAATTATGCCATACGATAATTGATTTGTAATTAAAGTTATGCTTGAATAGAAATACATTACACGACCTTAATTACATCCAATACCACGAGCGCAGATCTGCGCTCGTACTACTCTAAAACAAACTTACTCCAATTCCATTTCCAGATTCGACAGAGCGCACTCGATGTGAAATCTATCAGTTTTCCATCCCTGAGCATTGCAAATCTGAATTGCCTGTTTCAGTGCTCCTCTTGCTGTATAGCGTTTCATTATTGATGGGAATCCTTTCTTTGATATGTAAACTACAGATTTAAGATTTCCATCCGTCAAAGTACAATTCAAAAATTGTTTCGGAGTTTTCCAGTTTACGATTCCCTTTTCTTTTGCTATGTAATACACATTGTCTGATTCAGGAATTACTTGTCCTATCTTTTTTAATTCCAGATTTTTCCAGTCCTTGATTAAAATAGCTTCAACTGGAAATTCCAGTTCGTCATTCATATCCAATATCTGTTTTACTGCCATAAAATTCTCCAAAATATAATGATTATCATTTCTGTTTAAATTCCAGTATTTTTACAAAAAAGCGCAGACTGCGTTTAGAATTGTAAAACAACAAGTTAATAAGTTTGAGAAAATATAAATGTATATTGATTTTAAATATAAGGAAATATAAGCGGATTTTAGAATCTTTGAGAAATTAGATTGTAATTTTCCTTATATTTTTGTCAGGTGGCTCCTTTGGAATACGTGCGCCTTTTTTGCCTTCGGGTTCCTGATTATAACAGTCCGTAGGGTCCATCGGTCGATGCCAGACACTGAATATTTCAATTCAATGTAATTTTTTATTTAATGTTTCTGTTTCAGAGGCCAAAAACTAATAGCCAAAGTATTCCAAATTTCTGATATCTTTCTTTTACCACAAATAACTTCAATAAGCAACAGTAAAAACTACATTTTTATAAAAAAAGATTGACAAAACAGTTGCCTTCATGTTATTGGTATTAGTGTCCTATTGACCGATTCAACTGTAGTTTGTTTACAGTATGATATCATAGGGCATTTCAAGCAGTGTTCGTGCAGGGGACTCTGTACGACTTGATTGTTCACGTCGGCGACATTCATTCGCTGTTGAGTAATCAGGGCTTGATTTTATTTGTCGGTTAATGCAGAGATGCCTGCTGCGAGGTCAGACAAGAATTGTCTGGGGTTTGAGGAAGTGTGGCGAACTTCACCGACTTTTTATTATGGAGCAGGTTTTTGAACCAGATTTGTTACAAAAGCTCCATTTATTTTTTTCGATTGGAGGAGTTCAATAGGGAATTGTACCCTTGCGACGGTACTTCAATCGTGTTTTTGTGAAAATCCTTGAGTGGTCATTTGTTGGGGGAATAGGACCCCTATTCATTTGTCCATTCAAGGTTGTTCTTTGCTTCCGTGAACGTGCCCATTAGAAGCTCCTTTGCGAGTGGCGGAATCGGAAGATTTTGCAAAAGAACTTCCTGATACGTTTTTTAACGCTCCTTTGCGAGCCTGCGTTGATGGAAGTTCTTTTTTTTATTCTTTCCGCAATGTTGCGGACTATATTTTTTCTTATCTAAACTTTATTCAGTTCATTATTTTTCACCCTAATTTGGCCTTGCCAAAATGGGTGTACCCCACACTGAAAATGACAAAACGTATAAAACTCGTTGTTATCATTTTCAGTGTGGGGCGAGCGTTTCGTCGCTCGACCACTCGTCAGGGACAATCCCCAACACCCCTTAGAGGCGTTTCGTCGCCTCTCGAAAAATTCCGCAACATTGCGCCCTCAGTCATGAAAGCTAGTCCTACTCGGACAAAATGGCTTTCAGACAAAGTGGTGGCTTATGCTTCGGTCTTTTTCTCACTCTCACGACCAACGTTTCGCCGTTGGATCGCGACCAAGCTGGCTTGGATTCCTTTCCCCATTTATCTACAAAAATGCAACGTTATGTGTTATAATCTTCTTATAGTATTTAATTATGTGAAGATGGGAAGAATCTTATGGCTGAATACAAGATACACCATAGTACATACGATTTTGATTCA
>JAILCM010000226.1 GCA_024680155.1 Treponema sp. | reverse complement strand
TTCAATTTTCGAAATATCAGCTTCGTGGTACAAATTATAACTTGATAATAACATTTCCAAAGGGAAAGCGTTCAAAATGTCGTTAAAAGATATTTTGTTTTTCCATTGAATATAAGCAAGTACATAACCGCACCAGTATTCGGCTTGAGGATAGAATGGTTCAGAAAGGCTTTGTTTTATTTGGGTGGAAATATCTTTGTCCACAAAACAAAATGAAGCAAGTTCAAGCCCCGATTTTCCGCATAAAAAGTCTGGATTAGCTATTTCTATTTGATGTGGAATTATCGAATTTAAAAAAGCATTTTGGGCTTCTTCGGGATTTAGAGTCATATTACAGAGCATAAATTGAAATAAGAATCCAAGATTTTTTTGAACATCAGAAAGATAGATTTCGTCATAACTTGATTTCATCTAATAGCTCCGGTTTTCGCACAATATCCATTAAATAAATAGAATCGGTAGAGTATGTAATTTGTCGTAAGTGTTCAAGATATTCTTTACGAGCAGCAGTATCGCGTGCTTTATATTTTGGAAAATAAATAGAAAAATTTTATGCATCTAGATTTAAAATGTATAAATCATCTGTATTAAGTTCGTATTTATTTGCAAAACCATCAGTATCTTGCTGACAGGCCCATTCTTTTGCAAGGTCAAGTGATTGTGTGCAATAGAATCCCAATCCATAATCATTTTTTGGATTACCGAGCCCGAATTGAGGATTTTCTACAATTTTTTGTGCCCCGTGAAAGATGTGCAATTTCTTAGATACTCCAAGTTTTATTTTAATAGTTTAAGCAGGCTTATTCAATGTTTAGTTTTTAAAACTGATTAACAAAATCTACACAATTTTCCCGAATTGTCATTTAGTTTTTTAAATGTTAAAGTTAATCCTAATAATAATGGGAGATTTTTCTATGTCAAATATCATGAAATTACAGAACGGAAGCGATATTCGCGGAGTTGCAATCGAGGGAGTTGAAGGCGAAAACGTTAATCTTACACCGCAGATTGCAAAACAGATTGGTTGTGCTTATGTAAGCTGGCTTGCAAAAAAACTTGATGTTGATGCTACGGCTTTAAGAATTGGTGTTGGCCGTGATTCACGCGTTACAGGACCTAGCCTTGCTGATGCTTTGATGGAAGGAATGCTCAGCGCTGGTGCAACCGTTACAGACTGCGGAATGGCAACAACTCCTGCAATGTTCATGTCGATTGTTTTCCCGGAAAGCAATTTCAACGGTTCGGCAATGATTACAGCTAGTCATCTTCCTTTCAACCGCAACGGAATTAAATTTTTTGATGATGACGGCGGACTTGAACACGAAGACATCACCGAAATCCTTAATCTTGCAGGCTTTTTGAACCCGGCTCCAGTTAATTTTGACGTTCAAAAGCTCGACCTCATTACAATTTATGCAGATTATCTTAGAAACAAAATTGCAGACGAGCTTAAATCACTTGGCGAAAAACCACTTTCTGGTCTTCATATAGTTGTAGATAGCGGAAACGGAGCAAGCGGTTTCTTTGTAGATAAAATCCTTGCCCCACTCGGAGCCGACACTTCAGGCAGCCAGTTCCTTGAACCAGACGGAATGTTCCCAAATCATATTCCAAACCCGGAAAATAAAGCCGCAATGGAAGCAATTCAGAGCGCAGTTCTTAAAAACAAAGCCGACCTTGGTTTAATTTTCGACACCGACGTAGACCGAATGAGTGCCGTTTTGAGCGATGGAAGCGAAGTCAACCGAGATTCAATCATCGCAATGATTGCCGCAATTTTAGCTCCAGATTATCCTGGTTCAACAATCATCACCGACAGCGTCACATCAGACCGCCTTACTTACTTCCTCGAAAAAGTTCTTGGTCTTAAACATTTGTGTTATATGCGCGGTTATAAAAACGTAATCAACAAGCAGAAAGAACTCAACGCTCAGGGAATTACAGCTCCACTAGCAATGGAAACTTCTGGACATGGTGCACTTAAAGACAATTATTATCTGGATGATGGTGCTTTCCTTGCAGTTAAGATGGTAATTGCCCTTGCTAAAGCTTCAAAAGAAGGCAAAAAACTCGACAGCCTTATAGAAAAACTTCCGCCGCTTGTAGAAGAAGGTGAATACCGCTTTAAGATTAATTGCGACGAGTTCAAAGCTTACGGAAACAAAGTTCTTGAGGAATTCAAAAAACGTGCCGAGGCTAAGGGCTACACAATGCCGCATTCTTATGAAGGTGTTCGTCTCAGCTTTAATTCCGATGATGTTCAGGGCTGGATTCTGCTGCGGTTAAGCCTGCACGATCCTGTAATGCCAATGAATATCGAAGGTGGCCGCAAAGGTGATTTAGCAAAACTTGTAAAAATTGCCCAGGAACTTACCGACGGCTTCGACAAATTGGATAGAAGCTGTTTGAAGTAGCAGTTGGCTATTAGCAGTTATGAGGGGAAATTATAGGATTGAATAAATCATAAAAAATAGTCCACTGGACTTTTTTTTATGATTTAGACAATTAAAATCCCTCGTTTCAGCCGTAGCAATTGCACCAGAAGAATTTATATCCAAAAAATTGTCAGAAGAAATTACGGAATGTCCTAATTCTTTTTCGGTTTCTTTTCGGGCAATTCCTGCAACTCTGCCACCACGTTTTGCAACAGTTTTGTTTTCGTCAAAAGAATCCGGTTCTTCCTGCTGTGAAATTTCTGTAGTAACACGTTCACCAAGCATTGTAAAAATCAGTTCTAAATCTGTCATATGGTCT
>JAILCM010000214.1 GCA_024680155.1 Treponema sp. | reverse complement strand
TTACGAATATTTGCAGTCATTTCTTCAATAGAAGCCGAAGAATCAGAAACGCTTGCAGCCTGAACATCAATATTTTCATTAAGCTTACTGATATTTTTTACAATCTGTTCTACAACCGAACGAGCTTCTTCTACACCGGCTGCGTGTTCCTGCATCTGTTCCTGAATTGACTGAATACTTGCGGTAATATCAACAACAGCCTGCGAAGTTTGAGCCATCGAATTATCAAGTTCGGTTCCAATTCCATCCATTTCTTCACTGGAAGCTTTTACTTCCTTAATAGAAGATGAAAGTTTATCCATTGTTTTATTAAAGCTTTCGCACATTGCACCAATTTCATTCTGCTGATTTGTGTGCAAGCGGATTGTCATGTCACCGTCACCTTCGCTAATGTTCTGCAAAGCTCCAACTGTATTTTTAAGAGGTTTTGTAAAGCGCGAAACTACGGCAAATACAATCAACATTACAATAATAATCTGAAGAACAAAGGCAATTATAATTGTATTGATTGTAGCCCATGCACTTTTGTCGATTGAACTTTCCGGTGTCATTGAAATTAAAAACCAATATTTTCCAGAACGATCAACTTCTGTTTTTGCAATTGCAACAAATTTCTTTTCACGTCCATCTTGAATTGTAAAAGTTACAGTCGAAGCATCCATATTTCCGTCTTTATCCGGCATAAAATATGATTTTGTATCTTTATTTTCAAAGAATGAACTCTTTTTTCCAACTTTAGAACCATCACTTGAAGCTAAAACTGCACCAGTAGAAGTTAGGAATTGGCAGGTTGAACCGTCGTATATTGAAGAACCTGTCATCAAATTTCCAAGTCCAGAAAGTACAATATCAATTCCGGCTACACCACTACGCTGACCAAGAGAGTTTGTAATTGGAGAATAAACTTTTGCAGTAAGAACCGATTCTCCATCCAAAGTTGTTGCAACAGGTTCACTAATGTATGTATTTGCTGCATTTGCTCCAGCTTCAATCTGTTCAATAGAAAATTCACTAACAATATCATTTTTTATTCGTCCGTTTTTATCGCGGATATAGTGAATTTTAAACTGACCAGTAGGATTATCAATTGAATCGGCACGTTTATAATCAAGATTATCGAACATATTTGGAAGCCAGTACGCCCACGCTGAATCAATTGTTGAAGATTTTACCATTGCACGTACAGCCTGTTGAGCAGAAGATGCACGCTGTTTTTCGGGAATTGCCCATGTTCCACCCAAAAGTCCAGACATTGCTTCTGCCGCATAAACCTGCTGAGTCATTTTTTTACTGACATCTTCGGCTTTGTTTTCTGTGAGGGTTATAATACTTTTTGTAATTTGAGTTTTGTTACTTTTTAAAACTAATCGGCCAATCATAAAGGTCATAACCAGTGACACAACAAGCATGCCAAGTCCAAGAGAAAGTACAAGACTTGTTCTGATTGACTTAGAATTTGAAGAATAAACTTTGCTCATTTTAACCCCTTCTATGAATTTTATTAGATTGTATACAATTTAACATCAAAATTATTGATTTTCAATTGTAAAAATAAGATATAAATACATTTTTATTGTAAGATAACCGATTGTTTTAAGAAAATTTTAGAAGGGAAGATAAGTTGAACATGAACCGGGAAGAGAGTTTATCCAATATCGGGATTTTTCGTAAGAAAGACGTGAATCTAAAATCCAAAGAATGTCAGGGCTGAATTGAACTTTTGGGGGCGCGCCTTCTCCATCGGTAAAAATAATCATTCCGCTGTAATCTGATTTATGTTCTGCAAAAAAATCTATTGCAGGCTGAAAATTTGTTCCACCGCGAGCGTTTATTTGCGAAAGGTTAATTGATTTTGAAAAAAGAACGGGCTTTGTGTTTTTTAGATTTACGTCAAAGAAAATTAAATCGATTTTTTGAATCATTCCTAAAAAGAAAAAATTTGTGATTGCCTTGTAAAAATGAGAAAAACTTTCTTCGGTGATTGAACCGCTTACATCAACTGCAACAAGAAGATTTGCACGACGGCGGTAACGGCTACCCATTGCAGAAAATCCATACCGGCGGCTAGGACGCATTCTTGTAAGATAACGCTCGGCACTCACAATTTTTGCGCGAAATTTTGTAAGAGCCCGTCTGTAATCAAAGCTAAAATCACAGGACTCTTTGATATGCAACTCAAGATTTCCGCCAATTCCGCCCCATCCCTGCTCTGCTTCCGCTTTTTGAATTTGTGACTGTAGATTTTTCTGAGCATCTTCGTTTTCTTCCCAAAGTTCTGCGGATTCTTCTGCAAGTTCCGGGATTAAAGCTTGTGAGTTCCCGTTTCCTGCATTTTGAGTTCCAGCAGCAGAAGTTTCTTCTATTAAAAAGACTATTTTTTTATACCATTGTTCAAAAGTCAAATCATCCTGAAAAATTAAATCGCCGGTTTTACGGTCAAGCTGAAGATTTCTCTGAAAAAAAGCAAGTTCTTCGGTGTCGGCCCATTTTTTTCCAAGAGGATATTCAAGATTTTTAATTCGGGCAGCATGGAACTTTAAATATGCAATTCCGGAAGGTTCTTCGGGTAAATCTGAACTACTGAGCGGCTTAAAAAACTGACTGATGATTATGTCGCTTGCAAGAAAAAGTGCGCCTTTTTTAGCATTGTGCGGCTGGCGTGCGTAAGGATGCCCAAGAAGAATTCTATAAAGTTCAAATTTTAACGCGGATTCGAGCTGGGGCTGAGTGTAATTTTGTATGATTTTAGGCGAATATTCAATGATGAAGTTTCCAGTGCGAAATGGAACCGAAAGATTTGGATTTTGAACAAGCGAATGTGTAGTCAAAACCGAAAAAAGCAGTGGCTCATTCAAAAACCACGATTTTGAAATAAGAGAAAATTGTTTTTCCAGCAGATTTTCGTTTGCCATACAAATATCCAAAAGCTTTCTATACACATTCAAACAGGATTTTTACAATCCTAACACTAGAGCTCGTCTATAGCAGAGAGCATTTTTTTGTAAAGCTCCGAGAAGTTTTTTGTAATTAAAACCAGAGTTTTTGGAAAACGCTCGGCAGAACAAAGTGACACAAAATGAGCAGACACTTCTTTTTGAACCTCGTTCAGAAGGAAATCAAAATACGCTTTCAGATTTTTAGGGAACATAGGGCTGGTTTTTGAAGATCCAGTGTACTCCACGTTTTTAGAAATATCATCCGCCGCCCCTGACGCATTCGGAATTGAAGAAATGTCGCTTTCAACAGCCTCGCCTTCAAAAGTTTCTGTAAAACGGAAAACGGCTTCATTCAAACGGCAAAACTGAACAACAGAAAGCTTTTTTAATTGCGGAACAACAGCTTCAAACGCCCCGCAAAGAACGCTTTTTGCAGAAGGTAATTCATTTTCTTGAACAAAACGGCAGAAAGTTACAGCGGCAGTATCACCAACAATTCCACTTAAAATATATTTGTGCATCGGTGTAAGCGGGATTTCTGCAGCCCCAGTAGGCTTTATTATAGAAGAAACTCGTTCCCAACTGCGGCGGTCTGGCGTGCGTTCAAGGTTTTCAGCAGAAAAATCAGCTTCTCCATCCAGATATTCAGGATTTTCTTCTATAAAATTAATCACGCGGCTATCAAGTTCGGCACTTTTTGCCCAATCAAGCCAGTCTTCTACAGAAGGCGCAAACTCATAAATATTAAAACGACTTACAAGCGCCGGGTCCAAATCTGTAAGCTGATATTCATTTCCACCATTTACGGCGCTAATAATGCGGCTTCCTTTTGGCAAAGTTTTTCCTGCAAGTTTACGGTTCAAAGTTAAATCCATAACGGTCTGCAAAACTTCAGGACGGGCGCGGTTTAATTCATCCAAAAAAAGGACAATCGGTTTTCCATCAACAGGGAACCAGTACGGAAGCATGAACTCAGTTTTTCCAGTCTTTTCATCCAAATGCGGGAGCCCTATTAAGTCCCCTGGATCACTCATCTGTCCAAGAAAAAGCGTAACAACTTTTTGCCCGTGAGTACTAAAAAAATCTTCCAGAATCCGTGATTTACCAATTCCGTGCTTACCAACAAGCATAATATTCTGCTCTGCCGGCGTATTTTCCAAAATAAAATTTAACTGTTGTGTATTGATTGTCATAATTTTTTCTAGAATACAAAACTAAAATCACGATGTCAAGGAAGCGTATCTTAACTGCAAAATATTTGTTTTTTTGGAGAATTAATGTTATAGTTATAAAAAACTTATGGAGGAGTTTATGGAGTTTTTAAAAAAATTAAAGAATTTTTTTGCGGTTCTTATTTTTATTTGCATCGTATTTTCGGCAGAAGCACAAGAAATTCATTTTTGGGAATCGGATGCAGTTTTAGGTGCCAGAAGCAGAGATTCCTGTTCATCACAATGTGCAGATTTGTTTATTGATGTTTTTAGTGATATTTGCTGTGCAGTTCTTGAACTTTTGTGGCTTGATAATCATCTGAACATGGAATTTGATGAATATCCTTATGCAAACGAAAGCAAATATATAATTTACGATGGAGTTTTGTCTGATTCCGAAGCTGAAGTGCTTGATGTAAGTTCAAACGGAAAATTCTACCGTTATACGCTTGAATCAGGTGCATTTTATTTTCCAGAACATGCTTTAATTGGTAACGAAACTAGACTTGAAGGTTATATTTACAAATTTTTTGGACCTGTAATTGAAAATACACTTTATTTTGGAAACGGTGGTTCAAATAATTCAAATTATTATTCGCAAAATGACATTTTACGTGGAAATTTGCGTATTGGCGGCACATTCAATTTTGTAAACTTTAATATTATAAATATTGCAGCGAACTTTCAGTGGACATATTGGTACGGGGCAAAAAATCACAATGGAGTTAATACTGGTGTAATTGTTCGCTCTTATCCTTTTAAACCTGTTTTAATTGAGTGGCGCGGAAACTGGCAGGTTCTTGATTCTCCACACTACAACAGCGAAACAGATCCTTGTATTCTTGAATCTCATCTGGAACTTGGATTTATGGCCGCAAGATACGAAGCTTACGCTGCATGGAAATATATTTACGACGGTTACTTGAATACACAAGACAGCGGAATTGCATTAGGATTAAAAGTCCATTTTTAGTTTGCCTTGTGGAATGACTGCTTTTGATAATACATTGAAGAATCCGCGTTTTCTACAGCCTGTTCAAGTGTAAGTTCTGAATTTGCAGGTACTGTATAAGAACCTACACTTGCACTAAGAAGATACGGAAGCTTCATAACTGCAGTTTTTGCCGCAAGACGCTCTTTTATTTTCTGACAATAATCTTCACCATTGTAGTTTCTGCTGTTTCCTACAACAAGAAATTCATCTCCACCATAACGCACACACATCCAGTTTTTTGGTACAACTTCCAGAACCGATGCCGAAACCGTTTTTACTGCCAAATCACCGTGTAAATGCCCAAAATTATCATTAATTGTCTTCATTTTGTTTATATCAACAAAGAAGATTACCGTTGTAAGGCCGTTTTTTTTGTTCTGCGCATAAAATGGTTTTACAAGTCTTTCAAAACCTGCCCGATTCAACATTCCAGAAAGTGCATCCCTCGTAGAAAGCCGCTGATATTCATTACTCATCTGCTTGTACATATTCTTTTTTCTAAAATGTTCAATGCTGGTTCCCATTGTTCGCGTCCAAACATAGCCGTAGTGATTTTCAATCATAGAAAGATTATTTTTACATACAAAATAGCCGTGTACATAAGAATGATTAAAAATTGGAATAAAAAGGAAAATATTGCTTTCGTCAGTTTTCATTTTTGAA
Organism: Treponema sp.; assembly: GCA_024680155.1. GTDB lineage: Bacteria > Spirochaetota > Spirochaetia > Treponematales > Treponemataceae > Treponema_D. Next base: position 4,702 of record JAILCM010000214.1, on the reverse strand, counting down.
GGAATAAGCTCGCGCGTAGAAATCATTTCTCTTGGATACTTTATTCCACCTTGAATTGAACAAATTGACTGAACCTGCTCGCCATAGCTAAGATTTTGCGGAAGTTTTTCTGCTGAATTAATCAAAACTGAAGTCCAATCCGATTTCATAAAAATACAAAAATCAGAACCTTCAAACGTGTGCGATTTTGCAATATAAGCTTCTATATTAGTAAGAAGAGTAAAAACATCCACGGCTTCCATAAAAATTTCGCTCAAAAGTTCCATGTGAGTATCAAATTCTTCTTTCTTCTGCCCTTCATCAAGAAAATTTAAAAGCGTTTTATCTTTATTTGCTTCATTTTGAGCAGTACAACCACAGGATTCGCGGAAGACAGGCTTACTTTTTATTTTAAAATGATGAGTTTCCGAATCTCCATTAAGAACTCGATTTACAGCTTCAAAACCAACCTGCTCAATATTATTTTTTACTGTTGAAAGCCCCGGATTTACACACGACGCAAAAGAACAATCATCATAACCTATAACTTTTAACTGTTCTGGAATTTTTATACCATTTTCAGAGGCAACTTTTTCCACGGCAAGAGCAATTAAATCATTTGCACAAACAATTGCCTGCGGAATATGCTCGCCACTTTTTACCTTTTCACTAAAAAAATTATACGCAGAATGATAATCGCATGCCTTTATAGAATAAGTCTGGTTAATTTCAATTTTAATCTGATTATCTGTAAGAGCCGTCCTGTAAGCTTTGTACCGTTCCGCAATATCAACCGACGTTTCTTTACCCGAAATAAAGCCAAAATCCGTTATTCCATGATTTTTTATAAGATGCTCCATCATTTCGTAAAGGCCAGTATAATTGTCTACGCGAATACAACTTAAACCGTTCAGCGCTTTGTTAATTGCAATTGCAGGAATGCCAGCCTTTAGAATTTTTTGCCGCTCTTTTTCCAGAATTCGAATATTTTCTATTAAGTCAGAAAGGATGATTACGCCGTCAAAATCTTCATAATGAATTAAACTAAAAATTGAAAAACCAGTGTAATTCAAAAAGCCTGAATATTCGGTGTAGTTGTAGGCATTAAAAATATATAAATCAATATTATTATCTTTGATTGCGCGGCTCATTCCGGCTATAAAATCTTTTATAAAATAAGTGCTCCATCCGCAAATAAGTACTGCAATTTTCTTTTTCATAAAATGATTATAGCACGTATTCAAAGTGACAGCACAAATTGATTGTACAGAGAAAAATAGGATTATAGATTTAGTTTAGAAAAAGAAAAAACTCTATTTTTTCTGATTTTTATCTTGAATAATCAGACGACGAAGAGCTTCTACCGCAACTGTAATTGCAAGTTCGGTATCATGGGCCTGCTTGTTTGGAAGTCCTTTTTTTGCCCTTTCCTGATTTGCAACAACTAAGAAACAAGAACCAACTCTTACTCGCAAAAATTGACCTGCAATAAACAAAGCGGCACTTTCCATTTCGCTTGCAAGACAGCCCATTCTAAGCCAAGCCTGCCATTTATTTTCAAGTTCGTAGCTTACAGGCATAACTTCCGGCTCATGCTGTCCAAAAAACGAATCTTTACACTGAACAACACCTGTATGATGAGGAGCCTTGAGTGCATCAGCAGCAGCAACAAGGGCATTTACACAGTCCAGATTTGCAACAGCAGGATATTCAATTGGAGCGAACTCTCGGCTTGTACCTTCCATGCGGACAGCGCCAGTTGCAATTACAATGTCGCCACCAAGAACTTCTTCCTGCATTCCGCCACAGGTACCCACGCGGATAAAAGTGTGAGCACCGCATTTAGAAAGCTCGTCTATAGCAATTGCAGCAGAAGGTCCGCCGATACCGGTTGAAGTAACGCTTACAGGAACGCCTTCAAGTGTACCTGTGTAGGTTGTGTATTCACGAACATCAGCAACAAGCTTTGGATTATCAAAGTGTGCAGCAATTTTTTCACAACGCTTAGGGTCTCCCGGCATGATAACATATTTACCAATGTCTGCAGGGCCAACGCCTGTGTGATACTGTTTTCCAGAACCTTCTGTGTAGTCTACCATAAAAACTCCTGTCCATAATATATTAGGAGGGGAAAGCCTTCCCCTACGTCCGCACTTGCCTAAAACCGGAGAACCGTTAAGAAAAATGCACTGCATTTTTTAGGTTCTACGAGAGGACGGCTCGCGAGATTAATCGAGCGCGTTGCGTCCTACCCCTTCTACAGGGCTTGCCGCCCCGTAACGCCCCGCTTAACCTCTATACGTCCGCGTCAAGGCACGCTTCGCTCTTTGGCCTTGACACGTCCGTTTCGAGGGTAGTCGATTTCATCATCTACCCTCGATAAAAGTTAATCAAACAGCCAGCGAGGATGATTTTGCGCTCGTCGTCGGTGAGGTCGCCGGTTGAAAGTTCAAACTCGTTTACTTTTCCGTCAGCTTTAACTGCATAAGCTTTTACGCTTGGAAGTTTTTCACTTACCATCTTCTTTACATCAGGAATAAATACGTAGTCTCCGTTTGCAAATGGAAGATTCTTGTCTCCATCTTTGTACAAGAATGGGAGCATACCCCAGTTAATAAGGTTAGAGCGGTAACGCTTTGTAGCATATTCGTTTGCAATGTTTGCCCAACCACCAAGAACCTTCTGACAACTTGCAGCCTGCTCACGAGCGGAACCGTCACCTGGCTTTACAGCAAAGATTGAAGAACCAAGACCTGCTTTTTCTGCGCGGGCACCAAAGCCGGCAGAGAACTTATCAAGTGCGGCTGCGGCAGTCTTTACCTCGCCCTTCACTTCTTCTGCACCATCACGAACTGCCTTAGCGCGGCCAACGTATGCAGGGTCGCGGCGGCTCAATGTGAACTCAGCTAATCCGAGTGGATTTGAACGGAATGATGAAGTTTCTCCAGAAGGAATCAATTCATCAGTTGTAGTTACAGGGTCGTGAATCTCACTTACAATCTTAATGAGCAAGTCATCAGAAAGTGGCTTCATGCTTGGCCAGTCTTTAATATTTGGACCAAACTGAATTTCAACTTCAGGATGAGCTACACCCTTAGAATCGTATACGCGTTTTTCGTAAATTGCTTTGTCGAAGAAATATTTCTTTCCGCTGAACTCTGTGTCGAATTCTGTAGCGGCTGTAAGGAAGCCTTTGTTTGCAGCAGTAGCGGCAATAGAACGTGCGTCCATAAGAGCAACTGATGACAACTGACCGTTCTGAATCTTTGAACCTTCGCGGTTAGGGAAGTTTCTTGTAGAGTGACGGATAGAGAAGGCACCGTTAGCAGGTGTATCACCAGCACCAAAACATGGACCACAGAAAGCAGTCTTAACAACAGCACCAGCATCAATCAATGCACTGAAGGCACCGTTCTTCATAAGTTCCATATAAACTGGCATAGAAGCAGGATATACGCTCAATACAAACTTACCGTTTCCTGAGTCCTTGCCCTTAAGAATATCAGCAGCAGCACAAATGTTTTCGAATCCACCACCTGCACAACCGGCAATAATACCCTGGTCAACATAAAGTTTGCCGTCAATAATCTTATTGTGGAGATTAAAATCAACCTTGTCGCCAAAGCTTACTTTTGCGCGCTTTTCTGCATCAGTCAAAACATCATCAAGGTTCTTATTAACTTCTTCAATTGTATAAGCACAGCTTGGGTGGAATGGCATAGCAATCATAGGGCGGATTTCGCTCAAGTCAATTTCGATTGCTCCATCATAATAAGCACCTTTTGCAGGCTTAAGCTCCTTATAAGCTCCTACTCTGCCATGAATTGCATACCACTCTTCAACCTTGCCGTCTGTTTCCCAGATAGAAGAAAGACAGGTTGTTTCTGTAGTCATTACATCAACACCGATACGGAAGTCAGCAGAAAGATTTGCAACGCCAGGACCGATAAATTCCATAACCTTGTTCTTTACAAATCCACTTGCAAATACTTCTTTAATGATTGCAAGGGCAACGTCCTGAGGACCAACGCCAGGAACAGGAGCTCCAGTCAGATAAATTGCAACAACGCCAGGATAGTTTACATCATAAGTCTTACCAAGAAGCTGCTTTGCAAGTTCTCCACCACCCTCGCCAATTGCCATAGTACCAAGGGCACCATAGCGTGTGTGGCTGTCAGAACCCAAAATCATGGCACCACATTCAGCAAGCATTTCTCTGGCATACTGGTGAATTACAGCCTGGTGAGGAGGAACATAAACTCCACCATATTTCTGAGCACATGTCAAACCGAACATGTGGTCGTCGTCATTAATAGTACCGCCAACAGCACAAAGTGAGTTGTGGCAATTTGTCAAAACATAAGGAATAGGAAACTTTTCAAGACCGCTTGCACGGGCAGTCTGGATAATTCCAACGTAAGTAATATCGTGAGAAGTAATTTTATCAAACTTGATTTTAAGTTTGCTCTCGTCTCCGCTAGTATTGTGTTTCTGCAGAATTGAATATGCAATTGTCTTTTTTGCAGCATCTGCATTTGGAGAAGCGTCGCACAAAGCGCCGTTTTCGTAGATTACGCCAGAATCATGGAGTTTCATTTTATGGTCCTCGTTTAAAATAAATATGGAATTCAGAATACCATATTTTGGCGTAAGTGTGAATATTAATTATTGATTAAGATTTTTATTATTGGTTAAGAATCTTATAGAGAATATTGTAAAGCTG
>JAILCM010000178.1 GCA_024680155.1 Treponema sp. | reverse complement strand
GTGCGCAGATAAAACATGAAAAAAAAGTTTTTGTGCTGCTTATTTTTCGTTCTCGTTTTTGGGAGTGCCGCATTTTGTGGCATTCTCAAAACAACGCGTACTTTAAATTCAATTTCAACAAAATATTTTGACATCTTTTTTCCAAAAGAAAGTGTCGCTACTGCAGAACTTGTAGCGCAAAAAGCAGATTCATATTTTGAATCCGCAACCGAAAAATTCCCGCTGGATTACCAAATCCGCATCGTTGTTGTAATTTCCCCTGATACAGACACCTTAGATATAAAATATACTCCGTCACCATATAATAGAATAATAATTTATGACGCTGTTCCAAAATCCGCCGATTTTTCAGCTTTCGACGGGTACAACCAGATGTTTGACACCCTCTTAAAACGTGAGATTTTTCGTGCCGTTGGTTCTTGTGTAAAAAGCAAGTTCTGGCAGTTTGTTTCAAAATTGTTTATGGGAGATTCCTTGCAGCCGCTTGTTAGTGTAAATATTCCAGCCGAGTTTTTTTATGGTTGTTGTTCTGCTGCTGAACTTAGCGAAAATTTTACCGACGATACCCAAAATCTTGCAATTCTTTCTAAAGCAAAACTAGATGGCAATTTGCCGAATTTGTTCCAGTTGTATAGTGGCATTGAGCTTTATCCGCATCAAAAAATCAGTTCTGCGGCAATGTCGGCATTTTGTTCGTTTTTAATGCAAAAATATGGGGCTCAGAAGTTTTATGATTTTTGGAAAGAATGTGGCGCTCTTCATTTTTTTAAGCTTCATAAAGGCATTTTTAAAACTGTGTACCAGACTGAACTTGAAGATGAATGGAACGAATTTTGTGAACTTATTCCAGTTTCCGAGGTAAATGAACTTAATGCAAATCCGTTTACTGCAATGAACGAAACTGTCTGCAAGTTTTTGTGTGCAACAGAATATGGTTTTGTCTGGTATGATGAATTAAAAAATGAAGTTGATTTGTACGATTTAAACGGAAGCTTAAAAATCCGTCAGCTTTTATTTCTTGCCGACAGCGTGAATAATATAAGTGTTTCTCCATGCGGACGTTTTATTTCGGTTTCGTATACACAAACTGGCATGCGTGAACCATTTAAAAAAGAAATCACCATGCTTTATGATTTAAAATTCCGGACATTTTTACGTACAAAATTTCCTTTGCGCGACTCAAGTATAATTCAGCTTGAAGATGGAAAATATGCGGTTGCTGGAATTGATGTAAAACAAAAGATAGCCGAACTCGTTGTTTATTCCGCGGATGAAATTAATTATATAGTAGAAAATCCGCAGCAAATAAAATTTACAAAATTTGAAAATGCAATTATTTACTCAAGAAGTTTTGATTCTAGTGCGGTTCCATTTTCAATTGCTTATGCGGGCGGTAAAAAAATTGCTTATCTGGTAAGTCAGATTCATTCGACAAAGAATACGTATTTATGTTTTGCAGACCTTTCATCCAAAGAAGAAGTTTTTTTTCAGTTTGAACAAAATGGTGAATTTTTAAATCCTACACGACTATATTTTAACCGGAGCGAGAATTCATTTTCACAAATGAATTTTTATTATCTTGATTATACGCTTGATTCAAATCCTGCATTTTGTAAGACTGCGGCAATTATTGTAGATTCAGAATTTTTTCCTTTTAAATTGCTTACTCAAACTGCGGATTATTCTGGTGGAATTTCGAGTGCGGTAGCCGAAGGTGAACATTTTTATTACATTTCGCAAAAATCAAACCTTGATGAATGTTTTTATACAGATTTTTCTTCTATTGATTTTGATGAAGGAAAAATTCTTGTTCCGAATATTCTTTTTGCAGACAGTTCAAATCAGCCAGCTTTAAAATTTACATCTTATCCTCAAGACGAAAGTGGAAATATCAAACGTTTTGTTAATGACCACGAAATTAAAGATTATTATTTTGTTGATTACTTTTTAAAAGGCGGATGGAATGTTTATAAGCCGATTCGCGATATTTCTTTGGAAAAAGGCGTTGAAACTGTTCCTGGTTTTGGCGTGAATTATCAGACGAGTTCCGACGTGCTTTCTGAAAATTTAATGATTCTTGGTGCTGGACTTTGGTTTTTACCTTTGGATTTGACGAAGATTTTTAATCCAACTAAAAAAAGTCTTGAAGAACTTGAAAAATCGCGTAATGAATATTATGAAAACTTTACCTTGTCCGCGTATCTTGAAAATTCTTCTACGCCTCTTGATTTTTCGCTTGGAAGTATTTTTAAATTTAATGCAAACGGACAATATGATTTTAAAGTGATTGGTGGTGCAAGTCATGTTGTTCCGTTCCGAATGAATTTTCGTAAGCTTACAATGAATCTAAAAGGCATGTTTACGGCTTCTACAACATTCTGGGATGCACAACAGCAGGAAATGTTTCCAAAATTAAAAGGATGGCCAACATTTGACAATTCTTATCGTTCTGTTCAGGCTCTTCTTTATGTTGATTATACGAATATTCATCAATTTGGAGTTTCTGCTTTTAAGAAATGTGGAATTCAGTTTGATATACTTTTGACTACAATTTGGGATTTGAATCTTTTTGAACTACAGAGTAAAAATGGGGTAAAGGCTGCAAAAGCCGAAACTTTAAATGATGTAATAAGAAATCAGATGTGGGGAGTTTATGCGCCGACTCAGATTAATATGGGTGTTGCTTCTACAGTTGAAATTCCACATATATTGCCGGTTACAAATAAAAACAATTGGATTTTGTGTTTTCCTTCAACAATTCACGCAGAACTTTTTTATACAAACGGTACTGCATTGGATGTAAGCGCAAAGATTCTTTTGTTTGGAAAAGAAATTCAAAACGGTTTTGAGCCTGTAAAATTATATTTTGATCGTGTTGGACTTTATGCAGGTTACGAAGCTGCAAGAGAATACGATACAAATATTGTAATTCTTCCTGATTTGCGTGATTTTACGCGTTTTTATTCAGCTTTTGCAAAAACTTATTTAAATGACAGCATTTTCTTAGATTTTGCATTCCACGTTACGCCAGTTATTGGTGAATTTTCAAATATAAAATCTGAACTTGATTTAAAATTTGTGTATTATATGCAGACAAATGAATTTAAAGTAACACTGGGATTTAAGTTTAATTAGAGACATGGTTTCTACAATGAAATAAGTGTAATTTAAAAATGGCTATCGGTCACTTAGTGTGGTCCGAAATCGTGCAATATTGCACTATACGCTGTTTGCCGCAATGGAACTTATTTAACGTGTCGCTCACGCGACATCAGCAAAAAGAGTATTTTCGTCCCCCTCTAAGTTCCCTATCGCCAATCTTTACTTAAAATATTTTCAATGTGGAAACCATGAATTAGAAGTTTCCGAATATATTAAAAAATCTAATTCAACTTCAATTAGAAAATCTTCTTGAATTCACCGAGCAAGATGTCTGTTTCAATTGAAGCGTCCAAGTCGGTGATTTTGCCTTTTCCTTTGTAATAGTTGATGAGAGGTTCTGTCTGTTCGCGGTAAACGTCCATACGGTGCAAGATAGATTCCTGCTTGTCGTCATCGCGCTGGTAGAGTTCGCCGCCACATTTATCGCAAACGCCTTCTACTTTTGGTGGAAGAGTTTTGATATTGTAGTTTGCGCCACAAGCTTTACATACGCGGCGTGTAGAAAGACGTCCAATTACGATTTCATCTTTAATTACAAAGTTTACAACCTTCAAATCAGAAACAAGTCCGTCGAGCATTTCTGCCTGTGGAATTGTGCGTGGGAATCCGTCCAAAATGTAGCCGTTTTTGCAGTCATCCTGAGCAAGGCGGTCTTTTACAAGTTCAAAAGTCAATTCATCGCTTACTAAAGAACCTGAATCAATGATAGCTTTTACTTTTACTCCAAGTGGAGTCTGTGCCTTAATGTTTGCACGGAAAATATCGCCAGTTGAAATGTGTGGAATCTTATAATCCTCTGCAACTTTTACAGCCAATGAACCTTTACCTGCTCCCGGTGGTCCCAAAAATACAAAATTATTCATAAAATGTACTCCTAAAAAATGATTTTTAAAATAAAAAAAATATTTGCTACAATTATATACCATTTGAAAAAGATTTCAAAATGGTTTTTACAATTTTGTATAAATTGCAGCAAATATTTTTAGAAAGAATTGCAAAGCCTTGATGGTTGTGCAATTTTTTTAGAGGCCCAGTAATCTAAAGATTTTTGAGCCAACTATGATTTTTTATTTCTGAATTTCCCAGCTTTTTGCTTCAATGTTTCCGCTGAATACAAAGAAAAGGTCTTCTTCTGGATTTGCAGGCAAAGTAACATCAGCTTCTGCGGAATTTCCTTTTACGTTCAATTCTGCAATCTGAGTTCCGTTGCTCCAGTGTCCGAGCATTACTTTTACAGTTCCCTTTGAATCATCTGAACATTCAAGCTTAATTTTTGAAGCTCCCTGTGACAAATCAACACCTTTAATATAAAGGTAAGCGTTTTCTTTTACGTTTACAACTGTCTGAGTTTTTGTAATTCCAAGTCCATTTGAACTGTGCATTGTTGCAGCTGGAATTACTCCATAAGGATTGAATTTGCAAACTTGAGCTACACCTGCTTTTGTTGCATTCTGAATTGGGAAAGTTCCGTCATCATTAATCTTAAAATCTGTGATGAAAAGTGAACGGTAGCCGCCTTCTTTAAGACCAAGTCCTTTTTCTACAGTTGGTGCGTGGAATGCAATGTAGTGTTTACCTTTGAATTCAAAAATCCAGTGGTGGTTGTTTCCGCCGCCGCCATTAAAGTAAGCTGAAGGATTTTTGAGTGTATAACCTTTGTACTCGAATGGTCCGAGTGGATTTTTAGAAGTCATGTAAGCAATTGTAGCAATTGGAGGTGTTTCTTTTGGATCTGCATTGTTTGGGCGAGCATCCCAGTTTGCACAGTAAGAATAGTAGTAAATATCGCCAATTTTATTGATTCCTGAATCTTCAAAAAGCCAAGGTGCGTCAATTTCTACAGGCTTGTCTTTAAGATGAATCATGTCATCTTCCAAAGCAACACAACGTCCTGTTTTTGGATGAGCTTTATTATCACCAACGCCACCACCAAAATAGAGGTAACCGTTACCATCATCATCTACAAGAACTGCCGGGTCAAAAAGCCAGATTACTCCGCCACGAATGTTTGGAGTAGACCAAGAAACAAGCTGAGTTCCAAGAGGATCTTTAAAAGGACCAGTTGGAGAATCTGAAGTAAGAACACCAATTCCGCTGCCGTTATCTGCAAAATAAAGGAAGAATTTGTCTTTTCCATCTATTTTTTTATATGCAATTGCAGGTGCCCAGGAATTGTTTGCCCATCTTGCAGCTCCGTTTACGTTTCTTCTGCCGCCTACTGCAATTTCGCCGTGGTCTGTCCAGTTAACTAAATCTTTTGAACTGAATACATTAAGTGTATTGATGTTACCGTAACCGTTAGATTTTTCACCCTTTGTTACTTCAACTTCCTGATTATCGTTTGTTGCATAAATGTAAACAGTATCATTGTAAACAAGAACTGCCGGATCCGCACTAAATTTGTGAATTGCAAACGGATTGTTTTCTGACTGCATTTTTACGGCTTTTTTTGCCATAAGAAGCTGCATATCAGTAAGTTTTGCTGCACCTGCGGCTCCTGCGTCTGCTACTGGTGCATTTGTTGCACATCCCGAAATTGTTGCTGCCATAATTAATAATACTCCTTGTATAATTACAGTTGTTTTTAATATTTTCTTCATTCAGTTTCTCCTGATGTAAGTTTTTACTGTTTATGCCGGCTTCTTAGTTTTAGTCGTTCCAATTCTTTGCTGTTTCAAGAACACTATAAAAAGCTGGTTTACAGCGGAAATCTTCATGGAAGAGAAGAGGTGCCTGAGCTCCGTTGTTAGAAATCCAAGAGCGTTCATCCAAAATTCCCCACAATGTTACACCAGAAATTCCGTTCTTTCCTTCTGTTTTGCGGTATTTTAAGAAAAGTTCAAAGAACTGAGCGTATTTGTCTGCAAGAAGTTTTGGTGTGCTGATTGAATTACCGTTTCCAATATCAAGTTCTGTGACCTGAACATCAACGCCCAAATCAAGGAACTGTTTTAATGCAACTTCATACAAAGAAGCTGTCGGGTGATTCATACTGATGTGGCTCTGCATACCAAGAATATCAATTCTAGCGCCCGGTGTACTCTGAATTTTTTTGATGAGTTTTACAATTCTTGCTGTTTTCTGCTGTCCATAGCAACCATAATCATTATAAGCAAGTTTAAGGTCAGCTGGAGCATATTTATTTGCAAAAACGAATGCATCGGTAATAAATGAATCATCCTGGTAAATTGAATACCAGTCGCTTCCCTGATTTCTAAGATAATCGCTAGGATTTCCGCTGTCAGACATTGCTTCGTTTACAACATCCCATGCAATGATTACGCGTTGTCCGTCTGCTGCTGTGTCTTCCCATTTTTTTACAAATTCAAGAACCGATTTAATATACCATTCCTGACGAGCGCGCATTGTTGCTTTATCTACAAGTTTTGCGTTTGCATCGTAATTTTCGCGGAAGAACCATTTTGGTGACTGACTGTGCCAAACAAGAACGTGACCGCGAATTTTTAAATTGTTCAAAAGTGCAGTGTTAAGATAATTCTTAAGATTGTTTGTTCCTGCAAGTTCAGCTGGTACTTTGTAAGTTTTTCCATCTGCAGCTTTAAAATCTACAAGATTTGTTGGACGACCCCATCCAAGAAGTGAATCTGGTTTGAATTCGTTTTCTGGGGTAATACATCCACCCTGGTGTGCAAGTCCTTCCTGAATAAATGCACGGTTTAACAAATCAAAAGGAACTGCAAAACCAATGTAATCAAAATAAGGTGCATAAGCTTCGTTTAATGATTCTGCTTCTATCCAAGTTTGTGGTTCAGCTTCTTCAACTTTTGTCTGAGCCTTTGTATCTGAGTTTTTATTGCTCGCGCATGAAACCAGCATAAGGGCTGCCAAAGATAAAACTAAAAGATTCTTTTTCATTTCTTTTTCTCCAGTTTTTCAAGAAATATTTGGTTAATTTGATTATAAATGTATTTTAGGGGCAAGTTACAGTTTTGTAAAACGTTTAACTAAATCTTTTTTCCAAAATACAGAAAAACACCTAAAATATTTTAACTTTGTTTTATTTTTCATATTTTTTGCAAACTTTGTGGGCGCGTTTATATTCGGCGTAGAATGTCTACAGTGTGGCTTCCGGCTCCAACAAGTTCTGGACGTTCACAAATTGCAAGTTGAAAATCCAGAAAGGCTTTAAACTCTTCTTCCGACATTTCGTTTAATTCACGGCGCATAAAATCGGCAGCTCCATCCCCAGAAATGATTTTAATCCGTTCAAGGTTGCATTCTTTGTTTAATTCGGCAATATCTTCCAGACGGGTGTATTCATACAAATCTTCGTCGGTACTGATTATATGGAAGTCTTTTGAAAGCCCTCCTTTTTGTGTAACTTCTGCCCATTTGTGCTGCTTAAAACAATAAGTTATTACGCTATATTCGTTCATAACGTATGCAACAAGAATGATTCCGCCTTTTTTTGTGATTCGCTTTGCTTCGTTTAAGGCTGCAAGTTTATCTTGTTTTGTGTGAAGATGATATAACGGCCCAAAGAGAAGGGTAATGTCAAAAGTTTTGTCTTCCAAAAATGAAAGATTACGCGCGTCGCCCTGCCAGGTTTTTATGTTTTCGTGTTTTGAGCGTAAAATTTCGAGATTGTGTTTTACAAGTTCTACAGCAGTAACATCAAAACCACGATGGCAAAGTTCAATGGAATAGCGGCCGGTTCCAGCACCAATGTCGGCAATTTTAAGAGGGGCGGGGGAGTGTGGATTGGGGGCGTCAGCAAAATCATCGGCAATTTTGGTGTTAGTTCCGCCAGAAAGATTCTCTGCGGCTTGCAAAATATATTTAAGCGTCGTATTAAATTCTACAAGTCCGTGGCGTGTGGTGAGTCTGTGTTCTTCGTGAAATTTGTTGTAATAGGATTCAAGTTTTGTCACTAGAATGCCTTTTTGCAACTAAAATGCTGCGTCAACTTTTTTGCACCATTCTTTTTTGTCTTTTTCAGGCATAAATGATGCTTTGAATGAATTCTTCAAAAGTTCTTTGATTTCATCCATTGTAAAATTCAATTCTTTGTAACAGAGCCAGAGTTCATCCAAAAGTGTTGTTTTAAAGAATACCGGGTCATCAGTGTTGATTGTAACAAGAATTCCTCTGTCGTAGTATTTTTTTACAGGATGATCTTTTGCTTTTGTAACGATTTTTTTAGTGAATGTATTTGATGTGATACAAATTTCAATCGGGAGCTTAGTCTTTTTAAGTTCAGCCATCAGGTTTTCATCCTGAATTGCAGTAAGACCGTGACCAATTCTCTGTGCGTGAAGGAAATTAATTGAATCCCAGATTGATTCTGGACCAACGTCTTCTCCGGCATGAGCAACGGCTTTGTATCCTTCTTTAAGTGCAAGTTCGTAAACTGGAGCGTAATCTTTTGCAGGACCTTTTGATTCAGCACCGCCAAGACCAATTCCAATAATATCTTCACAAGGGAACTGTTTTAAAAGGTTGTAATTGTTCATTGCATTTTCGCAGCCGAACGTTCTTGAAACATCCATCAAAAGTTTAAGAGTGATTCCGTACTTTGCTTTGATTTTATCGATGTTCTTTTTGAAGATTGCAACCATTTCTTCATATTTAAAGCCTTTTTTAATGAAGGCAGTTGGTGCAAAGAAAGCTTCACAATAGCAGATTCCGTTTTTATCAAGATATTTTCCCAAATCATCAAAAACAAGATTAAAATCTTCTACCGAAATAAGCAAATCCTGTACTTTAAGGAAAGACTGAATAAATCCGTTTAAATCGTTGTAAGAAAAAAGCGCAACCTGATCTTCTTTGCTCATTTCTGTTCCGTGGCGTTTTTTATAAAGTTTCTTAACAGATGCCAAAGTAATAACTGCTTCAATATGAAGATGAAGCTCTGTCTTAGGAACGGCTTTTAACAATGTTTTAAATTCTGACTTATTCACAAAAATCTCCCTGCACAATATATACTATATTAAATATTCAATAATCAGTTTTTCCAAAGTGATTATAACACTACTCTTTAATTTTCGGACGAAAGGGTGTGAATCTTTATCTTTTTTTGTGGAATATTTTTTTGCCGCTCTTGGACAGTAAAAAGGCAGCGTTTCTATAATTTTTTAGAATGAATCAAATGCTTCTGATGTAAGCTTTGCTGCAACAAAACCTACAATTGCGATTGTAAAAACCAGATTCAAGATTACTGAAATAAGCGACATTTTAAAGCCTTTTTCTGCTTTTTCGCGGTTTGAATTGCTCCATTTTCCAAGGCATGAAAATACAATTCCGGTACCGCCAAGATAAAACATTGAATACGGGAACCAGCAGAATGCAAGGGAAATTATTCCAAGTATGTAACCGATATTTCCAAATGTTGCCCAAGGAGTTCCGTTGTCGTCTGATGGAACTTCGTCCGGATTGATTCTTTCTACATTAACGCTTTCTTTTTCGGCGGCTTGTTCTATAAGATTTGCGCCACAATCTATACAAAATTTAGCTGTATCTGCATTTAAAGCACCGCATTTATCGCATTTTTTCATTTGTTACCTCGCTAGCGGGAAAAATCCGTATGTTTTTGTAACGAAATTATAACATGAAATTATGAGATGTGCAAAAGATATGTGAAAGAATGTTAAAATAAAAATCCCGCGCCAGCTTTTTGTATGACGCGGGATTGTAATACTTTAGACCGAAGGTCTAAAGTATGGCTTTCATTGCGGGCGTGGGTGGTTGAACATTTTATAACGTCAAGGCATTTTACCCACGCCT
>JAILCM010000169.1 GCA_024680155.1 Treponema sp. | reverse complement strand
GCAGACCACATTCTTAGAACTTGGAGAACCTACACCGACAAAGACGCCTTTATTTTTGCCGAAACTGATGGCGAGATTCACAATACAATCACACCAATTGCACGCCGCCACGGAAATTTGTTCGAACTTGATTTAGTTTTGCGCAACAACATTACCACAGAAAAACATCCTCTTGGAGTTTTCCATCCGCACACAGAACTTCATCACATTAAAAAGGAAAATATCGGTCTTATTGAAGTTATGGGACTTGCAGTTTTGCCTAGCCGCCTTAAAAAAGAACTTGCAGACCTTGCCGATGCAATGCTTAATGGCGCAGACCTTAGTAAAGATGAAGTTTTGAGCAAGCATGAATCTTGGGCAAAAGAAGTTCTTTCCCGCCACCCGGATTTTAATAAAACCAATGCCGAAGAAATTCTCCGTCAGGAAACAGGCCTAGTATTCAGTAAAGTTCTGGAAGATGCCGGAGTTTACAAACGCACTGCCGAGGGAAAAGACGCATTCCAAAAATTTATAGACGCTTTGAATTAGTTTCCGTGCCAGGTGGCTACGCTAATACCTAAAACCTACCACCTGCATAAAATCTATTTTTCTTGCGAATTCCGCATTCTTGGTTTATTATAATACCAATGATTGATATAGAAGAAGAAACAACCCGCGTTCCTCGTGCTTTACTGATTGGAGAACCGGGAAACGATTTGCAGGAATTAAAAGGTCTCGTTCTTACGCTTGGTATGGATATTATTCAGCGGCTTACTTTAAACCGTCTGGAAGTTCATCCTCAATATGGAATGGGAACTGGCAAAGCAAAAGAAATTGCAGAACTTGCAAAACAGATTGAAGCTGACTGTATTATTTTTGATTTTAATATTGATCCGCGTAAACAGCGTAACTGGGAAGAACTGACCGGAATTTCTTGTTTTGACCGTCAGGAAGTAATCATTAAGATTTTTGCACAGCGGGCACAGACAAAAGAAGCAGCTTTGCAAGTTCAGCTTGCACAACTTTCTTATTCTTTACCACGACTTGCCCACATGAAAAACGATTATTCTCGTCAGCGTGGTGGTGCATTTGGTGCAAAAGGTTCTGGTGAAACTCAGCTTGAACTTGACCAGCGCCTGGTTCGTGAAAAAATTACTTCTATTAAACGGGAACTTGCCGAAATTGAACTTAACCGTAAAACTCAGCGTAAACAGCGTGGAAAAGTTCCTTCTTGTGCGCTCGTTGGTTACACAAATGCCGGAAAATCAAGTCTTTTGAATGCGCTTACCGGTTCAGAAGCTTATGTAGAAAATAAACTTTTTGCAACGCTCGACCCTCTTACAAGAAAATTGCCTTTAAACGAAAGTGCCGGAGTTCTTATTACCGATACAGTTGGATTCATCAGCAATCTTCCGCATCATCTTATTGACGCATTTAAATCAACCTTGGAAGAAGCAGTTTATGCAGACCTTCTTTTGATTGTACTCGATTCTTCCGACAAAAATGCAATGTTCCACTACGAAACAGTTTGCAATGTTCTTGAAGAAATTGGTGCAGACAAAAATCCACGTCTTATTTTATTGAACAAAGTTGACATTACGGATGAAGAAAAATCAGTTACAAATGAATTGCGCAGAACTTTCCCGGATGCAATTTGTGTAAGTGCTCGTGAAGAAATCGGATTTTTGGATTTAAAAGATAAAATTTACCAGATACTTTATGGAGACACTGCTGATTACATTATTCCGACAACAAAATCTATTCTTATTAATGAGCTTAGAAAATCGGGATGTATTGAAAGTGAAGTCTGGCTGGAGGATGGAGTTCATATTACTGCGAGGGCAACAGGAAGACTTCTTGCATTGATTTCTCCGTTTGTTGTAGACGGAAATTAAAATGAATGCTCAATCATTTAATAAAGTTCTTACTGCAATTGTAATCGGTTTAGTACTTGTGATTATCGCGGGTACTGCAATCGGTTTTGCAACAAAAAAGGCATCGTTCGGGGCGGATTTTCGTGATGCAGATCCGGCTCCAACTGAACGACAGATTCAAAATCTTAACAAAAAATCTACCGAAAAAATTGACGCTTATTCCGGGCTTGGAACTTTGCGTGCAGTTACTCTTTCCGACCCGTCAATTCAAGATGATGCTGGAGTTCCGGTTGTAATTACGCCCTGGTTTTCTTATCCTCAGGGTGACACAGTTTTTTACGAAGAACTTTCGCGAAAACGCCTCTTAATTTCGGGAATCATTACAAATTATTTTTCAACTCACACAAAAAATCAGCTTCTTACAATTACAGAAGAAACTATAAAATCCGAGCTTTTGGAACAGATTAATTCGCAGCTTTCGCTTGGCAAAATTGTTCAGATTTATTTTACTGATTATATTTTTCTGGAATAGTTGTTTCGGGGCAGATTTTGTCACCTCGGATTAGATTTGGTTAAAATAAAAAAAGGAAATAAAAAAATTGGAGGAATTTTATGTTCATCAAAATTGGATTACTGATTGTATTCTTTTCAGTAATGGTTGTTGTTGGTGTCCTTGCACGCAAAAATGCAACGGATGTTAATGGATTCGTTCTTGGCGGCCGCTCGGTTGGTCCATGGCTTACTGCTTTTGCTTACGGAACTTCTTACTTTTCAGCAGTAATTTTTGTTGGTTATGCCGGACAGTTCGGATGGAACTTTGGTGTTGCTTCAACCTGGATTGGTCTTGGTAACGCTTTCATCGGTTCGCTCATGCCTTGGGCAATTCTTGGTCGTCGTACCCGAATTATGACACAGCACTTGAATTCAAAAACAATGCCAGATTTCTTTGGTCAGCGTTTTGAATCAAAAGGATTAAAAATTGCAGCTTCGGCTATCACATTCTTGTTTTTAATTCCTTACACAGCTTCACTTTTTAACGGACTTTCACGCTTATTCCGCATGGCATTTAATGTTGATTATGCAGTTTGTGTAATTGTTATGGCTGTTCTTACCGCAATTTACGTTATTGTTGGTGGATACATGGCAACTGCAGTAAACGATTTTATTCAGGGAATTATCATGCTCATTGGTATTGTGGCAGTAATTCTTGCAGTTCTTTCTAAAAACGGCGGATTCATGCAGTCACTCGCAATCATGTCCGAAATTGAATCTCCGGTTATGAAAGGCGTTTACACATCATTCTTTGGTCCTGACCCATTTGCACTTTTAGTTGTAGTATTGCTTACTTCTCTTGGAACCTGGGGATTGCCACAGATGGTTGGAAAATTCTATGCAATTAAAAATGAACGTTCAATCAAAATTGGTACAATGATTTCTACTTTCTTTGCAATTATTGTTGCCGGCGGATGTTACTTCCTTGGTGGATTCGGCCGTCTTTTCTGTACTCCTGATCTTGTTAAAGCTGAAGGTTTTGATGCAATCGTTCCTACAATGCTTTCGGGCCTTGGTGATGTTCTTATTGCAGTAGTTTTAGTTTTGGTTTTGTCTGCTTCTATGTCTACACTTTCTTCCTTGGTTTTGACTTCAAGTTCAACTTTAACTCTGGACTTTATTAATTCTATTAAAAAGAAAGATTCCAGCGACAAACAGAATCTTTTTGTAATGCGAATTTTTATTGCAGTTTTCATTATTATTTCTGCAGTAATTGCAATTGTTCAGGCTAAGAGCCGCGTTACCTTTATTGCTCAGCTGATGGGTGTTTCATGGGGTGCTCTTTCCGGTTCATTTCTTGCTCCATTCCTTTACGGATTATATTGGAAGAAAACTTCTAAAGCTGCCGTTGCTACTTCTTTCTGTTTTGGCTGCGGACTTATGATTGTTCAGCTTGGAATTTCAATGGGATTCATTCACGTAAGCGGCCCTGTATTCGGTTTGATTTTTAAGAATTCACTTTATTCTGGTGTATTCAGCATGCTTGCTTCGCTGATTATTGTGCCGGTTGTAAGCTGGATTTCTGCAAAAACACGTCCAGCCGGAGTTGAACAGATGTTTGAATGCTACAACACAAACGTTACAGTTCACGCAAGCGACGCTTTGACCGAAGAAGAATAATAAAATTTCAAATAAGCCCTCTATTGAATTTAGACGTAAAAATCATTAAATTATATCTTGGTATACGAGGGCTTCTTGTCGGAGCTTTTATATAAATAAAATTGGTTCGTTCTGCGTTGCGGGACGGGCTTATAGGAGTTTTTAATGAACGTTTCTGATATTAAACATGCTGGAATTAAAGCATGGGTTGAAGAATGTGTTAAGATGTGTGAACCAGACAATGTTGTAGTTGTTGACGGTTCTACAGCTGAATATGACCGCCTTATGAAAAAATGCGTTGACGCTGGTCTCGCTACTCCATTGAAGGCTAAAGAGAACTGCTTCTTGTTCCGTTCTCTTCCAAGCGACGTTGCTCGCGTTGAATCACGTACATTCATTTCTTCTAAGAAGGAAGAAGATGCTGGTCCTACAAACCACTGGATTGACCCAGTTGAATTGAAGGCTACAATGAAGGGACTTTACACAGGT
>JAILCM010000104.1 GCA_024680155.1 Treponema sp. | reverse complement strand
TGCGCTGGAACTTGCCCTTGATAGCGCAGTTCTTTTAAAAAATGACGGAATCCTTCCATTGAAATACGAGAAAGCTGAAAATGACGCGGATAAAAACAATGAAGATAAAAACAATGCGGGTGGGGCGGAATGCACTAGCGGTAACTCAAGAACGCGCTTGATTGCAATCGGTACTTTTGCCCGCGATGTTCGTTTTCAGGGTGGCGGTTCAAGTCATATTTGTACAAAAAAATATCCAAACATTATAGAAGAACTTTCACAAGATTTTGGTGTTGAGTATGAACAAAACTATAATCAAAACGCACTGGAACTTGTAAAGCGTGTTGTTGCAGAAAATCCTGAAGTTCCGGTTGTGTATTTTTGTGGTTTGCCAGATTCAAGTGAAGGTGAAGGGTTTGACCGAACTGATTTGTCGCTTCCGTTGGAACAGGTTGAACTTTATGAACAAATCTGCTCGCTTACTAAAAATATTGTGCTTGTAACTTTTGGCGGTTCCCCTTTTGATTTGTCGTTTGCTTTGGAAAGTGAAAATCAGGCGAGGGCAATTTTGCATATGTATCTTTGTGGGCAGGCGTGTGCAAAAGCGTGTGCAATGCTGCTTACAGGAAAGTCAAATCCGTGTGGAAAACTTGCCGAAACCTGGCCACTTGAAAATGATTACATTAAGCCGTCGGAAAATTATGATATAAATTATGAAGAAGGTGTTCTTGTTGGTTACCGCTATTACGAAACAAAAAATTGTCCGGTTTTGTTTGAATTCGGTTATGGTTTAAGTTACACGAATTTTGAATATTCAGATTTGCGTGTGGAAAACTGTGGCGCAGTTGGAACCAGTGAATGCGCGGGAATTGCCGGGACGGTAATAAGTGTTAATCATACGGGAATTGCGGGGGCGGAGAATGTGCCCGTAGAGGGGGCAGAAAGTCCTCTCTATAAAATCTCCGTGAGCGTTCAGAATGTGGGGGCGGTTCCTGGTGCAGAAATTGTTCAGCTTTATGTAAAAAATCCGTCGTCAGAAGAAATCTCTCGCCCTTCAATTGAACTTCGAGACTTTGCAAAAATCTTCCTTCAGCCTGGCGAAAAGCAAACAGTCACTTTTACACTTACAAACGAAGCCTTTAGCGTTTATTCCGATAAATTCAATTCCTTCCGCATCGTCGGCGGCGAATATCAAATCTGCATCGGCTCTTCAATCCGCAAGCTAAAACTTACAAAAAAAGTAAATGTTCACGGAGAACCTCTGGAAAATCTCGTCAGCCCGGATTCGGTTCTACAAGAAAAAGCGTTTGCTCATCATGAACGTCATCACAAAGGCAATTTTGACGGCAGCGACAGTCTTGGTTATATGGCAGCCCAAAGTAATTTTATAAACGGGCTTTTGAAAATCCTGCGATTCTTCCTTGTTGCAACAAGTAAAAGCAAAAGTGCAGAAGATCCTGCAGTAAAAATAATGATTCGCGGACTGGAAGAAAATCCGCTCGAAAGTTTTATCAGTACGGCACCTGGAATTTTTGGTGAACGGCTGGTAAATTTTTTAGTAAAACGCGCAAATGCTGGTGGACGGGCTGCTTCTAGTAGAGAATCTCGCCAAAAAAAGTAAAAAATAGAGGAACTGTTTCATGGAAAAACTAGACAATCGTACAAAATGGACTTACTGCATTGGTGCAACTGGACGCGATATGGCTTATGCTCTGGTAAGCATGTTTTTAATAAATTACATCCAATATACGATGAAGCTGTCGGTAGCTCAGTTTGCTGCAATTGCCTCGATTGTAGTTGTTTGTATGCTTTGGGATGCAATTAA
Source organism: Treponema sp. (assembly GCA_024680155.1). GTDB lineage: Bacteria > Spirochaetota > Spirochaetia > Treponematales > Treponemataceae > Treponema_D. The sequence goes on along the minus strand of JAILCM010000104.1, from coordinate 27,654 downwards.
CGACCCTCTCATGGGAATCATTATAGAAAACTGTCATTTTAAAATGGGAAAATATCGTCCCTGGATTTTACTTGGTGCAATTTTAAATGCAATCATCATAATTCTGCTTTTTACTTTGCGTCCTACTGGCTGGGGATTCGTTGCATTTTTTGGAGCGGGCTATCTTTGCTGGGGAATGACGTACACAATGAACGATATTGCTTATTGGGGAATGTTACCGAGTCTTTCTTCCGACCCAAAAGAACGAAATTTTCTTGTAACCGTGATGGGCATTTTTATTTGCGTCGGTCAGTTTACAGTAGCGGGCGTTGTTCCAACAATAATTGCGGGAAATGCAATTAATACATACCGGCTTGTAGCTTTAATTGTTGGGCTTTGCTTTATTTTGTTCCAGCTGCTCACGGTGATTGGAGTAAAGGAACGTCATCATGCGGCAGAAGAAAATGTGGAACATCTTGGCCTTAAAGATATGTTCAAAATTTTTGCCCGAAATGATCAGCTTATTTCGGCTGGGCTTGCTTCACTTTTGTTTAATATTGGCAGCGGACTTTTAATAATGTTTGGAATGAACTTTTTCTATTTTGAATTCGGTTATTCCAAAGGCGGCGAATTAATTTTTGTATTCACGGTGATGTATGGGATTGGAACTTTAGCTGCAGAGTTTTTATTTCCATTGCTCACAAAGTTTTTTAAGCGTAAATTGCTTTTGAATTTCTTTAGTATTTTTGATTGTGTCTGCTATCTTATTTTCCTTGGAATTGGTTATGCTCCGTTCCTTCCAAAAAATGAACTTTTTATAAACATAATCGGATTTTTAGTTTTCTTTAGTCAGGGCGTTTTAAATATGCTGATTATCGTAATGCTTAATAATACGATTGAATATGATGAATTAAAATTTAATGAACGTCATGACAGCATTATTTCTACCGTACGAAGTTTTTCGGCAAAACTTTCCGGGGCAATTAATCAGGGAGTTGTAAACCTTACTTTAATACTTAGTGGCATTTATACAATAAGTCAAAATATAGGCGATTTGGAGCAAAAATCAGGAGCCGGTGAAATTTCAAAAGAAGAAGTTCTTGTTCTTGCAGATGGATTTATTCAAAGTGCGGGAGACAGACAGCTTTTTATTCTGCGAACGGGAATCAGTATAGTTCCTCTTGTAGCTCTTGGTGCATGTCTTTTTATTTTGAATGAATATTATAAGATTGATGAAGAATGTTACGATAAAATTGTTGACAATATAAAAGAAAGAAACGAAAAATAGAGGATTTTTATGTTTAGTGATACACATTTTCATTTTAGATTGATGACAGAAGAATGCGGATTTAATGGAACCGATGTTCTTACCAAAATGGCAGAGCGGGATTGTGCGTTTGGACTTGATATTGGAACTCGCCCAGATGATTTACAAAGAAGACAAGCAAGTGTGGAAAATGCAATTTCAAATATAAGTGATTCAAAACTTGCAGATAAAGTACGCAAATTTATGTATTTTTCAGCTGGAATCTGGCCTGATGTAGATGAAATTCATAATCGTGAACAAAGCATGAAAACTTTGGAAGAAAGCATTTTGTGTGCGCAGAATGATGAACATCAGGATATTTTAAACCGCAAGATTATTGCAGTCGGTGAATGCGGAATAGATCATCACTGGAATCCAAGTGGGGCAGATGGTCGTTCAGAGGAAGATTTTGATGAAAAAACTTACCAGGGTGAACGTGAACTTTTTGAAATGCAGCTGGAACTTGCCAAGAAACTTAATCTTCCAATTATTGTGCATAGCCGCGATGGTTTTGAAGATACTTATGACTGTATAAAAAACGTTGGTTATGATAACGGAATAATTCATTGTTACAGTTATGGTCTTGAAGAAGCAAAAGCTTTTTTGGAGCGTGGTTGGTATATCAGTTTTAGTGGAAGCGTAACTTATACAAAGAAGAGTAAACTTGAACAAATGCAAGAACTTTTGTGCTATGTTCCAGATGACCGTATTCTTTGCGAAACCGATTCTCCATATTTAGCACCAGTTCCTATGCGCGGTACTCCAGATTGTCCGCTTTATGTTGAACACACTTATGCTTATATAGCAAAAGCCCGCGGCATTGAGCCACAGGCTTTGTGTGAATTGGTAGATAAAAATATTTTGAATCTGTTCTTTAAGAAATAATTAGAACGGCAGTCGGAATCTCAAACCAGCAGAGAATGAAAGACCAGCCGCAAGCCATTCCTGGAATGTAAGAGTTTCTTCTTCTGGAGCAGCCGTGTAATTTGTAAATGAAATATCAGCTGCAACAGAAACTCCCACATTACCAATATTTATATCAGGAGTTTTTGCGGTAATACCAAAGATTCCTGGATAGAGTGGAGTTTGGAGTTGTTTTTCAGTTCCATTATAGCCATAAAGTACTGGTTCACTAATATTAAGCTGAGGTCCAAGCACAATACCTGTATAAATACCAAAGTAATCGCCAATGAATATTTCTGCACAAACTGGCACTCTAAAGTTATTAAACAAAGCATCTGCTGAAAATTCTGTAGTGTTCTGAGGATGCATATATGTATAACGAGCCATAATACCTGGTTTAATGTCAAACATTGTGAAAAGCAAATCTGTTTGGATTGTTCCACCGTTCATATGGAAGTTAAAGTGTTCAGCATCTGTTGTAAGGAAGTCAAAATCAGCAAGAATTGAAGTGTCAAAACTAAAGTTAGTATATCTACGTTTCTTAGATGAGCGTTTGCTTGAAGTTTTGTTGCTTGAAGGTTTATTAGTTGTTGAAGGTGTTGTTGTATTAATTACAGCACCATTTGCAGAACCAATAATTCTTCCGGAACTGTGATAGTGATTTTTCCAATAATTTTCGTTTAAGGAAGAAATAACAACTCCAGTCCTTGGTCCATCAGAAATTGCGTGAATGACCTGATTATTTCCAATATAAATTGAAACGTGTGAAATTCCGCTTGAATCAGCAAAAAAACACAAATCGCCTACTTCTCGTTCTGCGGCTGTAATTTTTGTACTTTGTGAATACATTGATTTAGCACTGTGTGGTAATGAACCAAGTCCTGCATCACGGTATGCACACATAATAAAACCAGAACAGTCAATTCCCGACCTTGTAGAACCACCATATACGTATGGAACTCCAAGATAAGTCTTTGCTGCCTCAATAAATTTCTGCCTTTTCTGAGCATTAGTCTGTGCGCTTAAAGCCATAATGCCAAAAAACAGAAACGAAACAACTAAAAGTAATTTTTTCATTAAATCTCTCCTTTGAGAAAAAATTTTATAACGAAAGTTTACCAGCTTCCGCCACCGCCGCCACCGCTTCCGCCACCAGAATATCCTCCTGATGAAGAAGATGACGCTGCTTTCTTTGCTGCTGTTGCTGATGAAGTTATTGGCGTAGAAATGTGTTCTGTTACAATTCTGTTAAAATACATTGTATTGAAAAGTGTATTAGAAGAATAGTACCAGTCAGGCTTTTCTACGCTAATTTTTTCAAATTTTTTAGACCATTTATCAGCAAGTCCAAATACCATAGCATAAGGAAGTAAATCAAAGTAGTAATTGTTATTTTCTTTCATTAAAACTTCCAGGCGTGGAGTTTCAACAGTTTGTATAAATTGCTTAAGACCAAGAAGTTTTCCTGCAATTTCAGCACCATAATCAGTGCGTTCAAGAATTTTACAGGCAATAATTGTTGCAACATTTACAAATGCCGTTGAAATAAAAAACAGAACTGCCGGAATATTGCAATCTTCGCCTGTAATTAAAATAGACATTCCAAAATTTACAGCACTTGCCGCAATAGTAATTAAAATATTCAGAATAATACGACCTTTTTTCAAAAATCCTTTACGCATTTGTGAAGCTATTAAATACCATCCTGCAAAAACAAGAGCGGCTGGTCCAAAGAAAAGACCTATATTTTCGGTATAGCCAAGCGTACTGCATGTTCCGCCTGCAAGATAATATAAACCGTTTGTAAGAATGAGCAGTGCATAAGGAAGAAGGTTATTTTTGTAAAGTTCACGTTCATCGGTAAATTCGTCGCTTAATTTTGAGCAACATTCAAGGATTTTGTCCCCAGTTGTAGAAGAAAGTCTACTCAGATTGCAGAAGTCATTGTTTCTGAATAACGCTTTGAATAAATCTGTCTGATATTCAGGTGCTGTTTCTGGAAGCTCTTTTAATTTTGTAAGTGTAATTTTTTTTGTTTTTAATTTAGTCTCTTCTTCTTTTATAGTGATGTAGCCTTTGTTTGCCCATTCAGGAATAAGCGAAAGTAAATCAGAAACATCAGCAGAACTATCTATTATATAACCAACTTCTGCACTTGAAATTCCTTCCGGCGGATAAAATTCTACAGTTGGAACTACAAGCTTGCGTTTGTGGAAAATTGCTATATAAATTGTAAACGATGCGGCAAGAATTGCAAGAATACAAAGAAGCCATGGCAAGAATGGAGAAAGTTTATATGCACCTTCGTAGTAACCGTCTGGTAAATCTGTAAAAAGTGTGATTGCGTTTTCTGGAGGAATAGAATCGGCTTCTCCGCGGATGTAAGTGCTTGTTTGTTGTGTTAGAACATTAATTTTATTTTCTTCATCACCAATTTCCCCACTGTAAGTTCTAATTGTTGCATAATCTGGAATTGGTTTTTCAAAATCTATGCGGAAATTAAAATGGTTAATCTGAACATTCCAACCGGCCCCTAGAACGCTGTAAAACAAAAAATCACTTTCGCGTATTCTGTCATCCGGCATTGTAATTACATAGCTTATTTCGTAATGCTGGTCACCGTTAACGTATTTATTTTCATCACCAATTTTAATTATTAGGTTTCCATCTTCGTAATCTGTTTTGAATTTATAATTCTTTACATTTATTTTGTTTATTTGATTTTTATAAGTCCTGACCTTTCCTTCACGGTTTACATAAACATATTCAGTGATGTAATGGTAAATTCCGTGACGTTCTTCGTTAAAATGAACATCAATATTTTCGGTAACTTCCATTTTGTTGTTTTTAAGAAGCGTTCCATGAAAATTATAATTTTTTATGTAGAATCCGCCTAAGTCTGCGAACAAAGTTCCGAGAAATGTTGAAATTAGCAAAAATACAGCACACAGCTTTTTCATAGATTCTTCCTTTTTACAATAATATTATCCATTCAATTTCTGAAATATTTCTGAAATTTAAAAAAAATGTAATGGTTAAAAATGATTTTCCGACAATAAAAGTATGACTGGTTCAATCGGAAATTTCAATGCGTATTCCTATAGTTCTCTTTCTGGCAGTGGTGCAGCAGGAAAGTTGTATGTTCCTGTAAGTAAAAGTGCACTTCTTTATTCTCATTTTGACCACGTTTCGGGAGTTGCCGCAAAATCTGGACAGAATGGAGTTTCAATCAGTAAAATTAGAATTCTTAATTCTTTAATAGAAAGACTTTCTGCAATTAAAAATGAACCAAAAACTTCTTTTACAGATATGAGTGATGAACAGGCTGATGTTCTTATAAAAAATCTTCAGACTCAGCTAAAACAGGCAGTTCAGACTCCATATATCCTTAATGGTGCTCAGCCAATGCCAGGCGACCTTTTTTCAATCCAAGCGTAAATTACTTCAAAATAACCCAGGTTGCGCCGCTTCCTCCTTCGTATTTTGTTTTTGCATGCCCAGACATTCCGCAGCGTGAATCTCTTTCTATAAAACTGCGAACCATTTTTCCAAGAACCGGGTCTGTTCCTTTTGTGTGATTTCCTTTTCCATGAATAATCATTACTTTTTTTAAGCCGCGGCGTTTACATTCACCAATAAAAGAATTTAATCTTTGTTCCGCTTCATCCTGGTGTAATCCGTGCAAATCAAGATGAGCTTCACACTTCATATTAATAAGATATTCGCGGTTACTCTCTTTTTCAATTTCTGCGGTTTCTTGGGCAATTTTATCTTTATCAATTGTACCATAACGTCTGAGCCACATTTCCATAGGATTTATCTGTTTTGAATTTTCGGCCCGGATTTTTGCTTCAAAATCTCTTTCGGCAGCGGCAGCTTTTTCTTCGGGAGTAGGGGCATTTGCTTTTTTATGCGAAACCTGATTTTTTCCGCTTTCTTTTTGTTTTCTGATTTTGTCGGCTTGCATTTGATCCCACTGATTAAGGATATCGTTCATGTCCATAAAAGTTCCCCCGTTATTTTATAAAAATTATTTTATAAAAAAGATGTTTTCGTTCTGGCACCATCCGACCGTTGCACCAAATCTTACATAGCACCAGTCACCGCTTTTTTCCAGAATTTGAACATAACTTCCTGCCGGTAAATTTGTCTGAGCTTCGGCAGTTGGTTCTGGAATTGAAGCTAACGTGCATTCTGTCGAAATTCCGTGTTCTATTTTGGAAGCAGAAGATGTATAGATTGCAGCCCCTGCAGAACAGATTACAAGAATTCCAAAGATGATTGCCAAACTAAAATTCTTTCTTCTTATAAATATAATTAAAATTCCACAAAAAATGAAAGCAAAAAAGATTGAAACAGGAATTAAATAAGCTGGAAATTCGTCTGGTGCATTTGTATTTGCGGATAAATTATTGGTTGAGCCAGATGTTGATTGTGTTGCAGAATTAGTGCTTGCAATTCCTAATTGAACTTCTAACTCCCTGCGTTCTTTGCGGGCTTTTGAAAATGGATTTTTTCGTTCCTTGCTTCTAAGTTCTGCGAGAGTTTTGCAATCTTGAGTTGTAATTTCTAATGGTGAATTTGTGCCATCTGTAGAAAGTTCGTTTTCCAAAGATTGTGATTCAAAACTTTCTTTAAAAGATTCGCTGTAGTAATCATTTTTGTCAGTTTTTTTGCCTGAAGAACTCAAACTGCTTTCCTGAACATCAATCCAAAAATCAGCCAAATCTATTGTAAATTTTGAGCCGTTATAAGCTGTGACGGTTGCTGTAAATCTTGGAAAAGACGCGCGACCTGCTTTTAAAATTGTAAGTTCGTATTCTCCAATTGGAAAAATACTGTTTTTTGCAGCCGAATTGGTTGATTTTTGATTTTGCGAAATTAATTCTGATGTGTCGTAAGTTTTTTTATGTGAAAGAATTGCATTTTCCGGACTTTCCCAGTCAAATTGATTCAGTTGATTTACGTATTGAATGCCGATTGAAAAAGAAATTGCCTGTCCTTTTTTTGCAGAAAAGATTGCTCCTTTGTAATCCTGATCTGAATAGATTTTTTTTTGTCCGTTTGAAAAATCAATTACAAGACGCGGCTGCAAATCCATTGGATTAAGTGCAATTGTAACTGGAGCAAATTTAATTTGTGCGTTTTCACGACGGATTTTTACTTCGAGCGGTGGAATTGTAAATTTTCCAGCTTTAGCAAATGTAAAACAAAGTTCAATTTTTGCACCCCAACCGCCGCTTCCGTCATTTTCGTAGTACTGACTTGAACGCATCGTCCTAAAATGAATTCCGTGTTCATCTTTTGGAACTGAAATTTCAATTTCGCCAGGCATTAAATCTGGAATTTTTGTTGTAAAAAGAATTTCGGAACTTGTATAAAACTGCTGATTTTTTTCTGCGGTAAAAACTGTATCCAAAAAAGGAATTGAAACCTCGCGGGAAGCTTGAGTTTCTGCATAAAGCGTGCAAGGGAGAATAAGTGAAAGCAAAATAAAAAGTCGGACAGAAATGTTGTTTAGAAGTCGTCCGAAAGATTTTTTTCTTGTGAAGATTCGCTGCTTTTCCATTGTCTTCTATCATTCTCCTTTATGCGTTCAAATACTGCTTTTTCCAAATCTGAATTGCGGGATTTTTCTTCGGATGCGGGCGTACTCTGATTCTGATTATTTTTTACATTTACTTCCTGCTGTTGTATAGAAAGTTCAAGATTAATTTTTGCATCAATTTTTGAATTGTCGGCTTGAAGTGCTTTTCTAAAAAAATCTGCGGCTTTTTCGTAATCAGAATTCTGATGTGCAATAATTCCGGCGTTATAATAAGCTCTGTATTTTAAATTGTTTGGAGCATCTTCCGAAATTTTTGAAAATTTTTCCAGTGCGGCAGAATCTTCTTCAAGTTTTAAATATGCAGTTCCAATATCGTAAAGGCAAAAATCAATTGCTTTCTGATTTTCTTCGGCTTTGGAATCTTCAAGTGCCTGCATAAAAAGCGAAATTGAATGCTGGTACTGCTGCTGAGTATACGCGTAAGTGCCCATAAGAACGTCTTTATTTTTTTTAGAGCACCCGCAAATAAAAAATGGAATTACAAGAAGAATCATCATTATATTCTGCGATTTTGTGATTTTCCTGCTAATTTTATTTTCAATTTTATTTCCGAGCTTGTCGATTTTTCTGTCGATTTTATTATTCATTTTTTTAAAGAGCGAAAAGTTAAATTCGGTAATAAAGAATCCTGCCGCAAAAAAGAACATTGCAAGAATAATAAAAAACTTGAATCGTGGAACGGGCTTTGTTTCGTAAGTTGTGATGCTGTTGTTTTTTAATTGAGAAAGAAGTTTTGCAGCAGAACCTCGTTCACTTGAATCTACAAAATTGATTTCGGGTCTGTTTTTGTAAGAATTAAAGTGTTTTTCAACTTCGCTTATGGTTCTAAGGATTTTATCTTTGCGTAAAGCTGAATTTACGAGAGTTTTTCCATCGCCTGCAAGAACTGGAATTTCTGTTTCCTGTCCAAAACCGATTATTGTTACCGGAATACTTGTTTTTATACATTCACTAAGTGCGTTTTGCAAAGCAGAATCCGTTTCTTCTCCATCTGTAAAAAGCCAGATTTTTCCTGCTGTAGAAAAATTAGTTGAAAATGAATCTTTTGCTGTAAGAATGCCTTTTCCAAGACTAGAACCTGGAGCTGTCATTAATCCCGGAGAAAGAACTTCCAGAAGTGACTCAATAAGTACAAAATCTTCGGTTAAAGGAATAGCCGCAATTCCATCTCCTTTTGCAAGAACAACAGAAACACTAGTTCCTTCCATATTATTAAGAAGTTTTTTTGCATAAATTGCAGACGCTTCCATTCTGGAAAGTCCGTCGGGGCCATCATTTGCGTTCATACTGTTAGAAATATCAAATACAAAACTTACTGCAGAACCATTTTTTTGAACCGGAATAAGATGATTTCCCCACGAAATATTTGCAAACGCAAGACAAAGCATACAAAATGCACCAATGTTCAAAAAAGTTTTTACCGCGAGTTTCTGTTTAATTTTTTTATCCAGCTTACTAATTTGTACAAGCCGAAAAATCAAAAGAGGAATTGCAGCTAAAAGTCCCAAAAGTGCAATTGGTCTGGCACATGAAAAATTCATTACAAAACCTCCTTAAGAAAGACTCGTTTTAAAATCCATACGGCGGCAATAAGAATTAAGCCTGCAAAAAGAAAAATTGAATAAAGCGGACGAGCAATTGTTCTGTAAATAAAATTCTGCGTTACGTTTTCTGATTTTGCGATTGAATTCAAAATTGTTTCCAGTTGTAAGTAAGTTCCAGCTTCTATGTAAGAACCTTGTGCTTTTTGAGCAATTCTTTTTAACGATGCCGAATTAAAGTTTGAATCAAGATTTCCTGAATAATTTTTGCCGGTAAGCGGGTCGGTATATTCAAGAGGGACAATTCCTTTTGTTCCAGTTCCAACTACATAAATGCGTATTCCGTTAGAAAAAGCAAGTTCTGCGGCTGTTTCCGGATGAATTTCTCCCGCGTTATTTTCTCCATCGGTTAAAAGAATTATACATTTTTGCTGAGCCGAAGATGGAACTAAATGGCAGACTGCTGTACTCAATCCGTCTCCAATTGCTGAACCGTTTCCAAGAATTCCAACTTTAAGTTCATCAATTTTTTTTAGAAAAGCCGAAAAATCTCCTGTTGGCGGAAGAAAAACCGAAGCTTCATCTCCAAGAGCAACAATTCCGTAGCGAATTCCTTCATTCTGGCGTGCCATCTGCTTTACCGTATTTTTTACCGCGTCCATTCTGGTAGTTCCGTCCATATCGCGTGCTGCCATAGAAGGTGAAGTATCAACTACAAAAAGAATATCAGTGTTCGCGTTTGTGTAAATTTTTTCCTGCTTTGTGATTACGGGTTCTGCAAGCGCTGCAACTACACACAAAAATGCAAGCCAAAAAAGTACTTTTGCAACACTGGAAAAGAAATTTTGTGATTTTCCTTTCCATTCAAAAACTTTTCCGTTCCAATCCGCAAGAACCGCAGTAATTGTAAGTCGCTTAAAAATCTTAAGTCGTCGCAGAATGTACAAAAGAGGAATCAGAAGAATTAATACAAATGCAGCTGGATTATTAAAGTGCGGCATTTTTTTCCTCCCGAACTTCTGTTTCCAGAGTGTTTATATTTTCAAGAAGTTTCTTTATTAATTCTGATTTTTCGTCCGGTCCAAATTTTGCGTCTTTACTGTAGCGGATAAAATCGGTCCTGACAAATGCAGCGACAATTTCATAAAAAGCATCTTCTTTTTGTTCGGGCAATAAACCCTGCGTTGTTTTATTAAAAAGCGGTGCCATTTCAGACGTATTTGCGTGTGTAAATGGTGTTGCAAGTCTTATTTCAAGATATTTTCGCATTGCAATTTGAATTTGTTCTGCACAATCATGGTCGTCTAAACAATTTGAGCCAGCGTGGGTGGAGCTTTTATTTTCCAGAAGGGATTTGAGCAGTTTTTCGGTTGCGCGGCGATTTTTTTTGTATTTTCGTAGGAGTCGTCGGTTCTTAAAAAATAAATTGATTGCCTTATGTTTTACAATAAGACGGATTATCGCGATGATAAGAATAATTGCAACTATAATCTGTGCGTAAATTCTGTAAATTGTTCCTGGCAGAAGAAGTGGAGGAGCTGATTTTTTTAAGGTTGCTGATTCGCCGTTTCCAATTAAAGAAACAATTTCTAACGGTTCAAAATAAAGTGAAAGGTCGCTGGCATTTGAACTTGTACTTGAACTTGAATTGGCTTCGTGGTTAGGGTCAGCTTGCTTTGTTGAAGAAAGTGCCGCTGTAAGATTGTATTCCGGGAATTGAATAAGACCTGTTCTCCAGGGAATAAAACTTATATCAAGAATAAAGTGATTTTGTCCTGTGTTTGATAAAGTTATAGATTTGATTTCGTATTCTGTAAAATCGAGTGAACGGGCAAAATATTCTGATGAAAGTTTCAACTGCCCGCTTTGAGCCGCTTTTTGTGCAAGTTCCGAATTTAATACAAAAGTTACGCGTAATTCAGCACGGTCGCCAATGTACACTTGTTTGGGAATTAGAATCTGCTGGCTTTCAATTTTAATCATCTGCAGCTCCTAGTTTGTTCCCGGTTTTCTAGCAAAGATTCCGTTTAAAATATAAAGCGGATCATCTTGAGTTTTCATTATTGCAGGATAGATTCCGTGTTTTACGCAGGTGTCGCGCCATCTTCGTTCGTTTTGTTCCTGCTGGGCTTTCCATTCTTTTTTGAATTTTGCACTTGAAGAAGGAAGCATCATCGTGATTTTGCTTTCGGCATCGGTAAAAGGAACGGTGCCAATTTCTAGAATTTCTGTTTCGTAATCATCTGTAAGGCGCAGGGCAATTACATCATTTTTTTGTGCAAGAGTGATTGCGGGCTTTTCCCATTCAGTGGCACGAAAGTCAGAAATTATAAAAACAAGCGTGCGTTTTCTAAGAATTCGGCTTGCTCCTGTGAGTGCGTTTGCAAGAACGGTGCCAGGGGTACTTGATTGCGGGGCACTTTTTTGGGGGCCGAGTGCGTTTGCTTCAAATGTGCCTGAAAATGTGCCGGTGTTGTGTTTGTGGGGCGTGTTTGTGGAACCCGCTTTATCTAATGCGCTTAAAATGTGAAGAGTTTGTGCGCGTCCGCCTTTTGGTTCACAGCTAAAATTGATTGAACCGTCAAAAAAAATGGTACCGATTGGGCATGCGTTTAATTCGGCGGCAATTGTAAGAAGGGCTGCAAGTTCTGTGGCTTTTGAAAGTTTTTGCCGGTTGTTTGTACCAGTTTGCATGGAAAGTGATGTGTCTAATAGAAGAAAGATTTGCAATTCGCGTTCTTCTTCAAAAAGTTTTACGTAAGGACGGCCCATTCTTGCGGTTACGTTCCAGTCTATACTTCTGATGTCGTCACCACGAATGTAGTCGCGGACACCGGCAAATTCAATGCCCTGGCCACGGTAGAGCGAGCGGAAACTTCCTGTTTTCATTCCTTCTGCAAGTCCACGCGCTGCAATCCGCAAATAAGAGGCTTTTTTTACCAATGTTTCTTCATCAAGATTTGCCGACACTTTTTCTGCCTTTTCTGTTTCTAGCCCGAATTGTTTTTACGGAACCGGAATAAAATCAAGAATGCGCGAAATTATTTCATCCGAAGTTACATTATCTGCGGCTGCTTCGTAAGAAAGTACAAGACGATGACGCAAAACTTCAGGGCAAACAGCCTTTATATCTTCCGGCAAAACAAAATCGCGTCCCTGGAAAAGTGCACGAACCTTTGCACATTGAAGAACCGCAATTCCACCACGAGGAGAGGCTCCAAAATGAATGTAACGTGTAATATCGTTGTTTTTAAGCGCACTAAAATTCTGGTGGGCATTTACTTCTTTTGAAATTTCTTTTGCGGGGCGAGTAACGTTTAATATTGAAACAATATACGAAACTAATTTTTCATCACAATTTACGTTTTCAGCTGCTGCTTTTAATTTTTTTATTTCTGCTGAAGAAATTGTGTTTTTAATTTCTATAAGATTATTTTTTCCGCATGATTTTACAATTTCAACTTCGTTTTCTGCGGTAGGGTAGGTTACAAGAAGCTTCATCAAAAAACGGTCAAGTTCAGCTTCCGGCAGATTGTAAGTTCCTTCCTGTTCAATTGGGTTTTGAGTTGCAAGTACAAAAAATGGTTCCGGCAGTTTGTAAGTCTGTTCACCAATTGTAACCTGCTTTTCTTCCATTGCTTCAAGCATTGCCGACTGAACTTTTGCAGGAGCACGGTTAATTTCATCAGCAAGAATTACATTTGCAAAAACAGGACCTTTTCGCACCGAAAAATTACCTTTGTTTTGTTCGTAAATTAAAGTTCCTGTTACGTCGGCAGGGAGAAGGTCTGGTGTAAACTGAATTCTCTTAAAATCAAGCCCGAGAATTTCTGCGGTAGTTTTTACAGTAAGAGTTTTTGCAAGTCCCGGTACACCTTCCAAAAGAACGTGACCACCAGCAATAAATGCAATCAGAATATTGTCAATCAGATTTTCTTGTCCAACGAGCCTTTTTGCAGCTTCTGCCCGGCATTTGTCTATAATGTTTTTACATTCCTGAATTTCGTTACTCATAAGACGATTATAGCAAAAATGTAATTTTTTAACAAATTTTCTATATTAATTGACATTCAAACCGTATTTTTGGATAATTTACGCATTATGATAAATTCATTAGCACAGGGTCTGAATGAAACCTTAAAAGGTACAGTTGTTGACGCTCTCATGTCTGATATGGGTAAGCGCCTTTATTTTCCAAACGGAATTATTTCTCAGGGTGGCGAAGCTGCAAAAGATGCTCATCTTGCAAACGGAACAATCGGTATGGCAGTTGCCGCTGGTTCTCCAATTGAACTCGAAAGCTACAAAAAGAACATGCCTAACCTTAATTCCCGCGAAACCGTTGCTTATGCAAAAACAGCCGGTAATCCTGATTTGCGCAAAATCTGGAAAGAAAAAATCATCCAAAAAAATCCTGACTTAAAAGGTAAAAACTTTTCACTTCCTGTTCTTGTTCCTGGTCTTACAGCAGCACTTTCTTATGTAGCAGATATTTTTGTTGATGTCGATAAACCGCTTTTGGCTCCAAATCCTTGCTGGGATAATTACGAACTTATTACTTCTGCACGCCGCGGTTCTCCGTTTAATATGTTTGAATGTTTTAAAGACGGAAAATTCAATCTTGCTGGTCTTGAAGAAGCAATGAAGGTTGATGCTCAAAAATATGGGTCAGTTCGCGTAATTCTGAACTTCCCTCAGAATCCTTCTGGTTACAGTCCTACAAAAGATGAGGCTAAGGCAATTGTAAAAATTGTTCGCGAAATTGCAGAAAGCGGAAAAAAAGTTCTTGTTCTTTCTGATGATGCATATTTTGGCTTAAATTACGAAGATGATATTGAACCTCAGTCTCTTTTTGCTTACATGGCAGATTTGCACGAAAATGTTCTTGCAATTAAGGCTGACGGCCCTACAAAAGAAGATTTTGCATGGGGATTCAGAACTGGATTCATTACTTTTGCTTCTAAAAATCTTACAGACGAACAGTACACAGCACTTACAACTAAGTTTATGGCTGCAATCCGTTCTTCAGTTTCCTGCGCTTCTACTCCATCACAGAGCCTTGTTCTTAAAGCTTTGTCTGATCCTGCACACGAAGCACAAAAAATTGAACTCCGCGATATGCTTAAACGCCGCTACGATGCAGTTCGTGCTTTTGTTACTAATCATAAATCAGAAGTTTTGGAACCTCTTCCATTCAACTCAGGTTATTTTATGAGTTTCCACGTAAAAACTTCAAATGCAGAAGCAATCAGAAAGCGACTTTTGGCAGAAAAGGGCATCGGAATTATTCAGATTGACCCAAATACTTTGCGAGTTGCATTCTCTAGTATTGATGAAGACAAAATTGATACTGTTTATTCTGCTATTTATGAAATAGCTGGAGCAATGTAATTTGAAACTGCGGTCTGTAAAAAGGAATCTATTTTTAATTGCAGTTTTTGCGCTGATTTTTGTTTCGTGCTCAAAAAAATCGGTTGCTGTACCGGAAGCTTCGCGTGTTGTTGTATGGACAAGTTGCCCTGAATTTGCACAATACGCGGAACTTTTTAATAAAACGCATCCAGATACTCATGCTGTTATTGTGTATAAGGCAAATCCGGCAGAATCGCTTCCACCTGCAAAAGATGAGCTTCCTCCTGATATAATTGCAGGGCCATTTTTGAGAACAGACGAAAATATTAAGTACTTTAGAAATCTTGATTACTTTTTTGACCGCAAACTTCTTTCTTCTTCAATTTTTTACCCTCAGTTGCTCGAATCTGGAAAAGTTCGTGAGCAGCTCTTTTTACTTCCTGTAAGTTTTAATCTTCCTGTAATTATTTTTTCTGAATCTAATGATTCTTTTGTTACCGACAGTTATACACTCTCTATTGAACAAATCAGAACAATCGCGGCAACTTATAATCAGCGAAATAACAAGGGAAGTTATACAAAAATTGGTTTTACTCCGCTTAATAATCCTGATTTTTTGTATCTTGTTACAAAGATGAACGGCGTTGATTTTAGGGATGAAAAAGGTCAGGTTGTTTGGAATCAGTTCCGTCTGGATTCTACAGTAAGTTATATGCGCAATTGGTTTACAAAAGAAAATCTGACTGCCGGAATTGAACAGGATTTTGCATTTAAGTATCTTTTTATGCCTGATTATCGTAAAGTAACATCTGATAGAACGCTTTTTGCTTACACAACAAGTGATACTTTCTTTATGAATATGAAGGATATGGATTTGAAAATTGATTACCGTTGGATTGCCGATGAAAAATCAATTCAAATGGAAGATTCTTATATGATGATGGGAATTTACAAAAAAGCGCGTAATCAGCCTGGTGCAACTGAATTTATTTCGTGGTTTTTTGATTCAGAAAATCAGGAAGAAATTCTTGGGCGAAAAGCTGATTTGAATTTGAATACTGAAATGTTTGGAATTGCAGGTGGATTTTCGGCATTAAAAGATGTTACTGAACACGTGCTTCCTGTTTATTATACTCAGCTTCTTTCAAATCTTCCTCCAGAAAACATGATGAAAGTTCCGCAAAAACTTCCTGCAAGATGGGACAGTTATAAATCGATTGTTGTTCAGGCATATTTAACAGAAGCAATTTCTGCCGAAGAAGGTGCCGCTGTAACTCCAGTTGCTGAACTTGAGAAAGAATGGCGCCGCAAAGTTTTTGATAACTAGATTTAAGCTACGGGACTTGAAAAACTGGGCCGATTTTGTGTAACTGTTTTTTTTGCAATTCGTACATAATCAAAAAAAAATCACAAAAATTTTAAATTTTTTTTTCGAATTTGGTCCGAAATGAACTAAATACGCCTATATTATATGCGTGGACAAAAAAATCAAAAGATATGGATTAATGGCACGAAGTAGAGTTGTGGCGCGGGGAATCATGCTTACTGGCATGGTGTTTGCATTTCTGCTTTCTGCCCTGATGGTATTTAGTTCTTGTTCTTCTCTTACTGCTGAGCGCGAGGAAAATGTTCTTGTAAAACTTCCGGTTTTTGAACAAACTGAAAGTGATTCATTTGTTTTTCCGAAAGTGAGCAGGTGGTACGTTAAGATTGAGGGCGAATGCTGTTCTGATGCTTTTTTTGTGAATGGAAGTGAATTCTATGTTTCTCTTAAAAAGAATCGATTGACTGGAATTACGGCTTATCCTCTTACGAGAGTGCGCGATTGTGAGTATGTTTGTAATGAATGTAATTTTGAGAATGGCCGCGATTTTGTAGCAACGGGCAACGTAGAAAAGGAGGTGACGTTTTTTTGTTGTACAGGAGCTATTGTTCCGTATTGTGTTACGAATGAAAATGGATTTTTGGAAATTCCTTTGACATGGGAAGACGGATTTTGCGCACATGTTTTGCAGAGAGTCTATCTTGGTACGTCTTGTAAAAGAACTGACGCTGCTGACCATGTTGAAAAATTTAACTGGAAAAAAATGCTTGAAACTGTAAGGACAAAAATTGAAACTTCGGAGCGTAATTTTGAAAATATTGCAGAAACTTTTTATAATCCTTGGCTTTTGGATCTGGATGTTATTATTCAAAAAATTGCGGACGGGAGTTTTAATGCGTCTTGTCTTGGAATTAAGGGCGTATTTTCGGTAGATTGCACTGCGAATGAAGTTCTAAAAGACTTTGTTGGAATAGACGAAAATCATTCTGCGGGCAGTTTTCTTGTGTCGGCATTTGTTCCTGAAAATTCTATTATTCAAAAATACGGGCGGGTTTCTTTAAAAAAAGATGTGGTAAATCTTTTTATGACGGATTGTTCAAAAGGTGTATTGCTGTGTGGAAACAAAGAAAAAAATCTTTCAGCCAAGAGTGTTTATCTGCCGATATTTTGTTATGGCTATGAAGATTCATTTTAAAAATATATTGGTTTTGATTTGGGCAGCTGGATTATGCTTTTGTGTAATTGGTTGTTCGGGAAAGAAAGTTAATTCTAAAGATGTTAATTTGGAACAGAAAGCGGATTTTGTAGAAATTCCGGAAATTAATCATACATGGTATTATTTTACAGAAAAGAATTTTGTTCTGATAGACAAACCACAAAATGCGCCTGGTGTTGTAAAAAAGGCCTGGACTGAAGCTGTTAGAATTTCTTCTGCAAATAGTCTTGGAGTTATGGAAGATGGAAGTTCTAAAGGGTATGCGGTTGTAAATCGGTTAGGTGTAATTTGTGTTAAAAACGAAGATACTGAACTTTGTATAGATTCATATTTATTTAAAGACAGGACTGCGGGAAATCTTGGTTTTTGGAACGATACGCCGATTTTTTCGGTTTATAAGAGTGCTTTTTTTAATGATACGATTTTGAATCCTGTTTATAAAAACGACGATTCGCAGCATTTCTTTTTGGTTCAGTTTGATGAGAATGCAAAAATTTCTTATCCGCTTGTAAATTCAAATAATCTTGTTGGTAATTTGAATTGCGAGGTTACAGATTTTACTTGGAATGGTACTGAGTGGATTTGCAGTGTTAAGACTGTTGATGGAAGCAGGAATTCATTTTCGTATGTAAAATGGAAACCTTCTGTTCCGCTTTTATCGGTTACTCCAGCGACAGCTTCTAAAGATATTACGGTAGAGGAAGTTAGTTCTGAGGAATTTAGAAAATCTAAGGAAATTCAGGATTATACTTTTGCTCCGGAAAGAATTAAAAAAATGCTCACTGGTTTTTCTGATAAAAAGTCTTTCTATCTTGAAGTAAAATCTGCTGGTGGAAATTCTGTACGAAAATATTATAATCAGAGTAAGGAAAACGGCGAAGAATTGTATGCAAGGGCTGTAATTGACCAGAGCTGGAGTTGTGTTCTTTTTGAAGATGGAACGCTTTTTATAGAAGGCGCTCTTCCTGGAAAGCACATTCTGCGTGGTGGAAAATCTGTTGCAATTCGGTTGCCTAAACTTCCGGCTGGATTTTTATATTCGGAATTTGTAATTTCGGGAACTACACTTTATGCCGCGTGGGAAGAATCTTCTTTTTATGAGGTTGGACGAAGTGGTTTTATAAAAATCAATCTGGATAAAACTTTGTACAGCAGGCTTATTTAGTTGTATTAGAAGAAAACCTGGGAATATCAAATGCTTATGAAACAAAAATTAAAACTTCCAAAACTTCCTTTTGCCGCACTTGTGGGGGTACTGATTTTTTGTACCCCTGCTTTTTCTGTCGCTCAAAACGGACAATATCAGGAGTCTTTTTGGGAGCGGGCAGACTTTTTTGTTGAATTAACTCCATCTTTTATGATAAACACTGAATCAAAAACTGTTAGCGCTCCAAATCCAGCTTTTTTTTCACTTGGTGTTGGAATGGTTTATCCGAACGATACATTTTTTAGTTTTGAACCAAGCTTTCATTTTTTCTGGAATTATTATCTTGTAAATAACGGCACTGTTTATCTGGCAGAAATTGAAAACAGAACAGCAACTGCTCTTTCGTTCTTGTTTAACTTTCCTGCGGTCTTTTCTATAAAACCAACTGAAAGAAGTAAGATGAAACTAAGCCCTGGAGCGGCATTTTTATTACGAATTCCAGTTATTGCGGGCGGTGTAAATGCTACTGATTCAGGTTGGTACGGCACTGTTCAAGATGATATTGATAATATGGGACGCTGGTTCTACGAAAACGGGCGATTTTTATTTCTTTCGTTCAATGCGGCATGGATTTTTGAACATATTGAAAAAATCAGTTTTGGACCTTGTGTTGCAGTATATTTTCCATTAATTGCAAATCTTATTGAAAAAAATGCTAACGGAATGATTGTACAGGTTGGTTTACGCCTTATTTTCTAATACAGCATTCTCTGGTTCAGAATTTTATGAAATATCTTTCGGTATCTGATTTTTACAAGCAGAAATTTGGCTCAAAAGTTTACAAAATTACAATTGATGCTGGTTGTACTTGCCCGAATAGAGATGGAACTAAAGCAATTGGCGGCTGTATTTTTTGTAGTTCTGCAGGTTCGGGCGATTTTATTGAATCACGTGAACTTGAAATTCCTGTTCAAATCGAGAATGCTAAAAAACGAGTTGAAACAAAATTTGGTACGGTTAGCGGTAGAAAATATATTGCTTATTTTCAAAATTTTACTAACACGTATGGTGATGTTGAAAGTCTTTATGAAAAATATGCGGCATCGGTTGGATGTAAAGATGTTGTTGGAATTGCAATTGGAACCCGCCCTGATTGTGTTGGTGATGAAATTCTAGCGAAAATAGCTTCGTTATGTGATAAAACTTTTGTGAGTATTGAATTGGGGCTTCAGACAAGTAATGAAAATACCGGAAAATATATAAGACGTTTTTATTCAAATGAAGATTATACTAATGCTGTCGAACGTATTCATAAAGCAGACCCGCGAATTCATGTTGTAACTCATTTAATATTTGGTCTTCCAGGTGAAAATAAAAAAGATATGATGGAGTCTGTTCATTTTGCATTGGATGCTGGAACGGATGGACTAAAAATTTCGTGCTTATATATTCTAAAAGGCACTGCGCTCGAAAATGAATTTTACAAAGGAAATGTTCGCGTTCTTGAGATGGATGAATATTTTGAACTTGTAAAAGATGCTTTAAAAATCATTCCGCAAAATATTGTAATTCACAGACTAACCGGTGATGGTCCCAAAAAACTTTTAATTGAACCTGAATGGACTAAAAATAAAAAAAATGTAATCAACAGATTGAATTCACTTCTTTTAGACCAGGAATGATTTTTTTTTGGGGGGAGCTAACTTTTGAGATGTCTTCCTGGCCGCGATTTTGTTGTTTTGATTGTGTCTTGCTAGGTCCACTTATTTAATTTTTCTGATTCTTTTTATTCTGTTTTTGAGAATTAGTTTGCATTTGATTAGGTCCCCATTTTTGGTAACTTTGTGACTGTTGAGTTACAGGATTTTGAGTTGTTGTTTGAGACTGTTGTTCAGGCTGATTTTTTTGAGAGGCTTGAGTTGTCTGTGTATTTTGATTTTGTTGAGTACTCTGATTCTGCTGTGTATTTGGAGCTGTATCTGGAGTTGTTTCTGTCGTGGCAGTTTCTTTTTGAGTTAACTGAGAGCCTGATGCAGAAGAAGAGTCCGGTTCTGTTGTAGGTTTTTCTACAGGTTGTTCAATTGGCTGTTCTGCTTTAGTTTCTGTTTTTTCCGTTTCAACTGGTTCTACTTTATTTTCTTTTTTTGTTTCGGTTGTTTCTTTTGAGGTTGTTTGAACTGGTGTTTTGTTTGTCGTAGGATAGTGCTCAATTTCCATTCTTACAGATTCAAGGCTGTTCTTATGACGCGATTTAAGAAGAAGTGTTTCTGTGTCTCTTTGGTAAACATAACCAGATGAATTGTAAGTTTCAAAACGTGGGTCGGTTCGGAATGCCATGTTGTAAAGATAAATTGTATCAAATTTCTGAACGCCCTTGAAAATTACATAATGAGAGGCACCTTCTGTAAAATCAATTAAGAATTCTGTTGAATTAGCGTTGTTCTTTTTGTATTTAATTGATTTTGCGCAAGTCCAAGCCCAAATTGTATTAGTTCCCTGTTTATGAATAATTTCGATATGTGGATAATACCAGTTATCATAAGCAAGAATAGGGTAAATATTTGAAAGTGTTCTATAATCAAACACTGAACTTTCTGCAAGGTAAGAACCGATTATTACGCGTCCAGCCTTTATAAGAGTCTCATCATCAAATATAAGCCCGTACCGCAAAACTGCCGCTCCAGTTTCCACAGCTTGAATTACAGAAAGAAAAGATCCGTTTTCCGAAATTACAAGAATATTGTTTTCAAAAGTACATGCTTCGGTAATTTTTTCTATACAAGATGGAATGCAAGTTTTGAGCAAAGCCGCATATTCTGTATTAAGAGAAAGTAAATCGCAATAAGTTCTTATGATTCCAGAAATTTGTGCAATTGTAAGATTATCAATTACATAATTTGCAGCGTGTTCAAGAATCTTTTTGGCATTTACCGTGTCTTTGTAAATTATAAGATGCGAAGCAAGATTACGTTCTGTAAAAATGTCTGGAGAATCGGTATAAGAAGTTTTTGTAATCAAGTTTTCTTTATCTTTGACAGCACGGTCAAGAGCGTTATTCATATTTACAAGATTGTTTAAATATGGAGAAGAAAGATATGAGCGCTGATTTCCACGTTTAAAACTCTGAGGAATGTCATCAAGAGCCTGCTGATATTTTCCGTTTTCTGCCATTGCCGCTATATAAGAAACAACTGCCTGTTCAGAAAGATTTGCATCAGAAAGGGAAGCTTTTACCGAAGAAATAAGATTATTCTTAAAATCAGAAATTACATAATTGAATTTTTCTTCATCAGCCAATGCTACATCTGCAAGGTCATTAAATGTAAATTTATGAGTTGTATCGTGAATTGCATAATGAGCTACGCTGGAATTTTTTGTAAAGCGAATAAATCCGTCGTTGTATTCAGGAAGCACAAGATCCCACGAAGATTTTTTGTCACTCAAAACATAACGTCCATTTTCCTGACTTAAAAGGTTCAAACTGTAGCTGTAATTGAATGGAATATAAAGTGCCTGTGCATTTTGAGGAAGTTCAGCAGTAATATAAAGGGCAGCATTATCTTCTTTATCAGAAAGAATAAAAGTTAAGTATGTGTCTTCGGTAAAATGCAGACGGAAACTTAAATCAGAAGTTTTTTCCCAATCTGTAATTTTTATTTCGCGTTCTTCATTTTTAAAGGCAATTTTTGCGCAGTTCTGGTCATCAGAGTGAAAATTTAAACCATTGTAGGTTACTTGCAATTTATTGTTTAATACTGTTATATTTTCTTCTGCATTTGAAGAATTCGAATTTTCTGAAGTTTCAGCTGATTCCAATGAAAGCTGGAGTTTTCCGAATTTTTCGATAATACTTGAATCAGTTCTAAATTGAATAACAAAAATGCCGATGATAATAACGACATCGACAAGTAGAAAAATCAACCCTTTTCTAATTGAACGCATATTCATGATGTATTCAGTTTAGCTAATGATTAAGGGAATTTCAACTATACAATAGGAACCTAAAAATGAAGAAAGTTATTATTCTAAGTTCAGTCTTTGCAATTTGTGCGGGAGTTTTATTTTTTAGCTGCGGAACAACAAAATCAGTTACTGACGATTCAACACAACAGGAAATTCCAATAGTAAAAGAAGAACCAAAAGAAACAGAAAAAAAGAAGCCGGAAGATCCGCCGAATGTAGCTTTTGCCAAAAATCTGCAGAAAGAACTTGAAAGTGGAACTGTAAAATCTGCAATCAATCTTTTTGATTCCCTTCCATCCGAACTTGAAAATGACACAGAAATGAAAATGCTTCTTTCTTCTCTTTATATTTCTGACGGACAGTTTGATAAGGCAACAGAAACTGCAAATGCTGTTCTTACTCTTGACCCGGAAAATATGGAAGCTTTGGAAATTGTAACTTTAGCGGCAAAAGCTTCTGGAAATTCACAGGTTTATAAACAAAAACAAAAAGAAATTCTTACAATTGATCCGTATAACGCTTCGGCAAATATTATGATTGGTGATGAATATGCCATGAGCCGAAAATACAAGCTTGCACGCGATTCATATAAAAAAGCTTTGAAAAATGAACCTGAAAATACTGACGCACTTTTTGGGTATGCGCAAATGTCATATTATATGGATGATCTTAAATCTTCAAAACGAACACTTGAACAGCTTCTTGATATAGATTCTGAAAATGCCTCGGCTTTGTATTTTATGGGCAAACTTTCTGCAGAAGAATCAAATTATCTTAGGGCTGCAACTTACGTAAAAAAAGCAATTGATATTGAACCAGATCGTTATGATTTTTGGCTTGATTATGGAAATTATCTTCGCTATCAGGGAAAATTTGCCGATGCCGCTACAGCCTGGAGTAAAGCTACCGAAATTGATTCAACTTATTTTCTTGCATACGCTTATCTTGCAGGTTTGTACGATGAACAGGACAAATTTGATCTTGCTTTGCAGAATTATTTAAAAGTAATAGAAACAAATCCTCAGTATTTTTATGCGTATGAAGAAACTGCAATTTTGGAATATCACGCAGGAAATTACGACCAAGCACGTTATTATTTTAGCAAAGCTTATGAATACAGCAAAAATTATTCGTACCCGCTTTTGATGGCAGTAACTTATTTAAAACAGAATGACAGTTTTAATGCAAAAAAAGTACTTACAGCGCTTTTAAAAACAATGGACAGGGAATCAGCTGAATATAATCTTGTTCGATTTTTCAATGAATCTTACAGCCGCAATGCAGAAACCGTGTTAATACAAAAAATTAATAAAGAAGATGATAGTACCAAACGCGGAAAAATGCTATTCTACATGGGACTCTATTATGAACTGAACGGAGCCGAAGAACTTGCTACTGAATATTATACAAAGGTAAAGGCAATGACGGCACCAATGTTCTTTGAGTACAGATTTGCAGAATGGAGCTTAGGTTTATGAGCCAGACCCAAAAAGTTTTTGAAGCAGGCGGAAGAAAAATCACTTTGATTGGAACCGCCCATGTATCGGCAGAAAGTGTAAAAGAAGTTGACGAAACTATTAGAGCATTGCAGCCGGATTGTGTTGCAGTTGAACTTGACGAAAAACGCGCTTCTTCAATTGAAAATAAAGAAAAATACCAGCAGCTTGATATTATAAAGGTTTTGCGCCGCCACGAAGGATTTTTGCTTTTGTCTAATCTTGTGCTTGCCTCATTCCAAAGACGAATGGGAAAGGGAACTGGAACTCAGCCAGGTTCAGAAATGCTTGCCGCAATGAATGTTGCAAAAGAAATGAATATTCCTGTTGTAATGGCAGACCGTCCTATTCAAATTACGCTTAAACGAGCCTGGGGAAAAAATTCTCTCTGGGGAAAATCAAAACTTCTTGCAACCTTGCTTTCGAGTGCATTCAGCAATGAAGAAATGACTGAAGAAGAAATTGAAGAAATCAAAAATAAGAACGAAATGGATTCTATGATGGGCGAACTTGCAGAATATATGCCTGTTGTAAAAGAAGTTCTTATTGATGAACGCAATTTTTACCTTGCAAAAAAAATCTGGGATTCAGATGGAAAAAATGTTGTGGCAGTTTTGGGAGCCGGCCATCTTGATGGTGTAATGGAAAATCTTCAAAAACTTGCCGACGGCACTTCTACTGGAAACCTTGACCAAATAAGTGAACTTCCAAAAAAATCTGTTGCAGGAAAAATACTTACCTGGGCAATTCCTACAATTATTGTTGCGCTTATTGTTGCTGGCTTTATTTATGGTGGAAGCCGTCTTGGTTCCAAAATGATTTTGAACTGGATTTTGTGGAACGGTTGTTCAGCGGCAGCTCTTACTTTGCTTGCGGGCGGGCACCCTCTAACAATTTTAGCGGCTTTTGTAAGTGCTCCAATCACTTCTTTGTGTCCATTTATTGGCTGTGGTTTTATAACAGGAATTATTCAGGCTTTAGTTTGTAAGCCGCGTGTAAAAGATATGGAAACTTTACAGGATGACGTTACTTTTACAGGATTTTATAAAAACCGAATTCTGCGCGTTCTTCTTGTGTTTATTTTGTCTTCTTTAGGAAGTTCCGTTGCAACCTTTATAAGCGGCGGCTCAATTGCCACAATGTTCAATGGCGTAGACCCAACGGAACTTTTGGTAGAGTAGAATTATTTTATTTTATTGTACTTAATTGTCGATTTTGATTTTGTATCTACAAGTTCAAGTGCATTATTCTGAATTGTCCATGTAACAACTTGTTTTTCGCCGCCAACGCGTGGGTCAATTTCAGAATAATCTTTTGCAGAATACGTTTGTCCATCAGATGCAGTAATTTTTTCGTTTTTAAGTTCCAGATATTTCTGATCACACAAAAAAGTTCCTTCAATCGTGATTGTCTGATTAATCTGATTTTCCAAATCTTCTTTTGTAAAAATAGATTCTTCTATTAAATTTTCTGATTCAAGATTGCTTGTAAGAGTCATTGTGTAACGCTGCGGTTCAAAAAAACTGATTGTAGTTAAAGAAGAAAAAGTTACTGTTCCCTGATAAAGTTCATCCAAAGTTCCTGGATTTGAATAAAGTTCACTTTCGTTTAAGAATTTAATTTCCCAATTTCCATAAAAATTTGATTCAAGTTCCGGATTATGAACTACTTCTATTTCTTTTTTTGAGTTACAACTTGTAAAAAAGATTGTAGAAAAAGTTGTCGAAAAAATTGCGGCAATCATAGCCATAACAATTACATAAGATTTGCGGTTTGTGTTTCTAAAAATTCTATTCATTTATAATAATTCCTGCTTCAAAAAGTTTCTGTGAAAATTTCTTTGATTTGTAGAGATTTGTTTTGTCTTTTAAACTAACTCCGATTTGTGTTTCGTCAGCATTTTCTAAAAGTGCTTTTACATCTTCTCCTGTGATTGTTGATGTAAATCTAACTTCGAGCTGATTTTTTTTGTTAAAATTTTTGTAGAGAATTTTTACATCTTTAAGAGAAATCTTTTCTGCTGATGGTGTCTTAAAAAATAGTTCTACATCATTATAGGAATTGTAAGATTCCTTTGGAAGAAAAACCGTATAATTAACGATATTATTGTCTGTAACTTTAGACTCAATTAACTGTATAGAAATATCCAGATTTGTATTTCTTAGAATAAATTTTTTATCATCAATTACAGTTGGTCGAATAAAAATAAGCTGACCGTTTTCCTGTATCATAGTGTACAGATTTTGTTCTGTGGTGGTTGTGCAGGAAATTGCTGCAATTGCAAAAAATATCGAAAGCACAAAAAGTATTGATTTATTTTTTAATTTCATATTTTTTTCCATAAAAAAAGGTTGCCGAATGATGAATCAAATCACCACGCAGCAACCTTCTTCTTAATTTTGGTTAGGATTATTCACCAGTTACAATTGTTGTTTTTGTAATTGTCAAGAAACCAATTGTTGTTTTTACATCAACAGTAGAAATCTTTGAAATTCCACCTTTTTTAGCAGCTGCCTGAATACCAGCATCTGATTCGCCGAATGGAAGGTATCCGAACAAGAATGTTGCTTTAGATTCACCAACTTTTGAACCTACTGAGTTAGATGTAGCACAAAGTGGTCCAATTGTTGAACAGCTTGCAAGTGTCAAAGCTGCTGCGGCTGTAAGAGCCAATACAAATTTCTTCATAAAAATCCTCCACGATTTTTGTAATATATAATAATATTATAACAATCTGTAATTAAAAAAACAATAGAAAAGTTTGGCTTTTAGAAAAAAAATGTAGTTATTGTTTAGGTCGTATTTCCATTATCTTTTATCTATTTTAAGGTCATTTTACCGATTGATTTTTTTTTATTCCGCGTTAAGATAACTTTTATGGCTAAAAAAATTGTAAATCCTATTTTGGCAGGTTTTTATCCTGACCCATCTGTATGTGCCGCAAACGGTGCATTTTATCTTGTAAATTCGTCTTTTTCATACGTTCCGGGACTTCCTATTTTTAAAAGTACCGACTGTGTTTCCTGGGAACAAATTGGAAATATCATCGACCGTCCTGAACAGCTTGATTTTAGCGGACAGGGAGTTTCTCGCGGGCTTTTTGCTCCTACAATCCGTTACAACAATGGAAAATTCTACTGCATTTGTACTCAGGTAGATAAAATCGGAAACTTTTTTGTAACTGCCGATAATCCTGAAGGGCCGTGGTCAAATCCTATTCCAATTCCAGGTGCAGAAGGTATTGATCCGTCGCTTTTCTTTGATGATGACGGTACTGCGTGGTATGTTGGAACTCGTCCAGCTCCAGAAGGTCCAAAGTATAACGGAAACTGGGAAATCTGGATTCAGCGCATTGATGTAACAAATGGTCAGCTTTTAGGTGAATCAAAAGGAATCTGGCGTGGTGCATTAAAAAATTGTATCTGGCCAGAAGGTCCTCATATCTACAAAATAAATGGAATGTATTATCTTCTCCATGCGGAAGGTGGAACTGGTCCTGAACATGCAGTTTGCTGTGCACGCTGCCAGACAATTGACGGCGAATGGGAAGGATGCCCAAGAAATCCTATTTTAACTCACCGTCATCTTGGAATGGGAGCCGGAATTATTTACGTTGGCCACGGTGATATTTTCTGTGATAACGAAGGCCGCTGGTGGATGGTTTGTCTTGCATCCCGCCCTTATGGAGAAAAAGATAACCGCTGCTGCAATATGGGCCGAGAAACTTTTATGGTTCCAGTAAAATGGGAAAACGGATGGCCTTTGGCAAGCTGGGAAACTGGTCTTGTAGAAAATGCTTATCTTTTGAATGGACTTCCA
>JAILCM010000094.1 GCA_024680155.1 Treponema sp. | reverse complement strand
ATTCTTGGCGACGAAGGTCTCCTAAATCAAATCTGCGGATTTTTTGAAAGGCTATGGAACTCAATCATACGCAACAAAGATTTTGTATTTAAACCGCATAAGTTCATGTATACAAAAGGTGCTGTAATTATTGTAAGCATTTACATGTATCTGCCTTATGCAATTCTTCCTATATTTACAGCAGTTGACCGTTTTGATTTTTCTTTACTCGAAGCTGCACGTGATTTGGGAGCAACAAAATCTCAGTCAATGTTTAAAATCCTTATTCCGGGAATAAAAAGCGGAATTATAAGTTCTCTTATTTTTACTTTTATTCCTATTTTTGGTAATTACACTGTACCGCAGCTTGTAGGAAGTACAAAAAGCTACATGCTGGGCAACGTAATTATGGACCAGATTCAAAAAGCACGAAATCTTCCGCTTGCTTCGGCATTCAGTGTAATGCTTACAATTATTACAATGGCGGCAATTTTATTCATGCTTAGCGCAGACAAAAAAGATCAGAAGCTTAAAAAGTCTACGGCTAAAGAAGATTCTGGCGTACCGGAAATTGCAACGGCTCTCAGTAATGCCGCTGCAGCTAAATAATTATTCAGGAGGATTTGAATGGACTTTTTGATTTCTCTAATACTCGCAATTTTCCGACGCAAGCCTAAAACAGAAAACTTTAAGCACGCAAAACGCTACTGGAAACGTCACGCACCTTTGTTTTCAAGTTCAAAATTTGTGCTTATAATTACATTCTTATTTTTGTACATCCCGCTTTTTGTAATTATTCTGTTTTCGTTTAATAAATCAGAAGGTGCACATTTTACCGGAGTTTCATTCCGCTGGTACGAAGACCTTTTCCTTAATTCCGGTGAACTTTGGATGAGTCTTTTGTACAGTGCAATTGTTGCCGTAGTTTCTGCATTTATTGCAACCATTCTTGGAAGCCTTGCCGCAATTGGTGTAAGCTGGTACAAGTTTTTTGGAAAAAATTACATTCAGTCGGTAAGCTTTTTACCAATGGTTTTGCCGGAAGTAATTATGGGTGTTTCGCTTTTGATTTTCTTGAGCGGAATTCACATGAATCTTGGACTTGGTACAATCATCATTGCGCATACAACATTCTGTCTGCCGTTCGTTTATCTTATGGTAACTTCTCGTGTAGATGAATTTGATTATTCTATTATAGAAGCAAGCCACGATTTGGGCGCATCAGAAACTCAGACTTTGTTCCAGGTAATTATTCCTGCAATTATGCCTGGAATTTTAAGCGGATTTATGATGAGCATTACACTTTCTATTGAAGATTTTGTAATTACATCGCTTGTAAACGGAAACGTAGAAACCCTGCCGATTTTTGTTTACAACATGATTCGCCACGGAGTAAGCCCAGTAATCAATGCGCTTTCGTTTGTTTTGATTATTGCAATCTGTACGGTTGTAATTTTATTAAGAAAAGGCTTAAAGGGTTTTGCTGCGGCAAAATAAAAATTATATAAGAGGAAAGAAAATGAAAGGTTTTTCTAAATTCATTTTAGCATGCTGTATTTCAATTGCGGCAATGGGTCTTGTTTCTTGCGAAAAGAAGCAGGTTTTAAAACTTTACAGCTGGACTTACTATACTCCGACTGACGTTGTAAAAGCTTTTGAGCAGGAATTTAACTGCAAGGTTGTTGTAACTGAATACGATTCTAACGAAACAATGTTCAACAAACTTAACAACGGTGGTGCAAAAAGTTTTGACATCGTAGTTCCTTCACAGGATTACGTTTCTATTTTGATGGCAAAAGGAATGCTCCAGCCAATCGTACAGGAAAAATTTACAAACCGCTCAAAAATTAATCCAGCAGTTTTGGAAAAAGCAACTTACGACCCAACAATGCAATACGCAGTTCCTTATTATTTTGGTGCCGCTGGTGTTTGTGTAAACAAAAAGAAAGTTCCTGGTGGAAATTACGAACGTTCATGGAATATTTTTGCAGACAATCAGTTTAAAGGACATGCTTCTATGATGGATGATTACCGCGAAGTTATTGGTGACGCTCTTTCTTATAAAGGCTACAGCGTTTCTACAAAAAATGACGCAGAACTCAAAGAAGCAGTTGATCTTGTAAAAAACAGCTGGGTTCCAAATATTGTAAAATTTGATGCTGAAGGGTTTGGTAAAGATTTTGCACGCGGTGACTTGTGGATTTGCCAGGGTTATGCAGAAGTAATTTACGGTGAAGTTCCGGAAGATGAATGGGATTCTACAATTGATTTCTTTATTCCAGAAAACGGCGGACCTTCTTACCTTGACTCAATGTGTATTCTTAAGGATTCAAAAAATGCAGAACTTGCAACAGAATTCATTAACTATATTCACAGACCAGAAAATTATGCAAAATTCCTTGATTTCTTCCGCTTCCCTTGCTATGTAAACCTTGAAGCAGAACAGTATATGCAGACAAAACCAATGTACCCTGCAAGCATTATGGACAAATGCGAACTTAAAAACGACATTGGCGACTACCTTGAAAAATACTACTCTCTTTGGGAAAAAATCCGCATTTTGAACTAGATTCGGAACTCAAAAGACTTTATCTAACAAAGATGAAAAAGATTTAAAGGATAAGTAAAATAGCGTATCTTTGGAATCTTTTTCATCTTTTTTTACCCCTTTCATCCTTTTTTATAACTATTTTAATCTAAAATTTAAATAAAAAAAAATTGACTTTTCATTAAAACGAACTTAGCATATATAACTATGAAAAAAGTTGAAATAAATCACACAGATATTGTAGAAAACATTGCTGTTCCCGTTCTTCTGGTTGAACCCATAAAAAATAAAAACGGCGAATATGATGATTTTCTAATTTGCTACATGAATTCCTGTGCTTCAGAAACTGTTGGTTATATTGCAGAACAGGGCGAACGTTATTCAGAATTTAAATCAAAATGCAGTTCACAAATTCCATGGATTAGTCTTCTTTTAGAAAGCGTTCAGGGTATCACTGTTTCTGAAAAAAGTTTTTATTCTCCAAAACATAAATCATGGTTTAAAGTAAAAACAAAGCATCTTGAAAACGGACTCATTCTTGCTACTTTTATAGATATTACAACCGAAAAAAAATATCACAAAAAACTAAAGGAATCGCTTCTTGTAGATTCACTTACAGGACTTGCAAACCGACACTCATTTAACGAAGAACTTGAAATCACACTAGATACATGCCGCTACGAAAATAAAATTGCTGCAATCATTCATATAGACATAGATAACATGAAAAATGTAAATGATTCGCTTGGAGTTTCGGAAGGCGACAGTATAATCAGGTTGGTTTCTCAGACACTTCAAAAATTCCGCCGAGATAATATAAAAATTTTCCGTTATGGCGATGATGAATTTATTGTTCTGATTTCTGATTTAGTTTCGCTTGATGGTGTTGCAACAATTGCAGATTCAATTTACGAGGCATTCCAGTTTTACCAGATAAATGCTTCAGCAGGAATTGCAGTTTTCCCGGATGACACGGACTTAAAAGATGAACTCATGAGTTTTTCGGATATGGCATTGCATTACGCAAAGAAAAACGGAAAGAACAATTTTATGTTTTTTGAACCTGATATGCAGCGTCGTTTTATACAGCACATTCAAATGCAAAATCGTATGGCAACAGCCGTTATGGAAAACAGATTCGCACTATATTATCAGCCGCAATTTGATATTTCTACCAGTAAAATTCGTGGATTTGAAGCTTTAATAAGATGGCATGATCCTGAACTAGGAGAAATTCCACCTTCTGAATTTATTCCTCTTGCCGAAGAAACCGGACTTATTTTGCAAATTGGTAACTGGGTTTTAAACGAAGCACTTGGAACCTTAAAAATAATGCAGGAGAATTATAATTTTGAAGGAATTATGTCTATAAACGTTTCTCCGCTCCAGTTTAAAAACGATGATTTTATAGACAATCTTGAAAAAATCATAAAAGCATTTCAGGTTCCGCCGCAATCAATTGAAATTGAAATTACAGAAGGCGTAATGATTAGCAATATGATTTCGACAGTTCAAAAACTTCAGAGAATCAGAGAGTTAGGTGTAAAACTTTCACTTGATGATTTTGGAACAGGTTTTTCATCGTTGAGTTATCTGCAAAAACTTCCGCTCAATACTCTTAAAATCGACAAATCGTTTATAAATGAAATTACGTCGGCAGATGGAATTCAGGCAAACATCACAAGTTCTATAATAGAAATGGTTTCAAAAATGGGATTGGAAACAATTGCAGAAGGTGTTGAACTAAACGAACAGCTTTCCATGCTAAAAGCATTTAAATGCACAATTGTACAGGGCTTTTTACGCGGAAAACCAATGCCGCGAAAAGCCTGTATGGCATATCTTAGCGGAGATGATTCGGCACTTTTAAAAATTTAGTATAAACAGTCGATTGGCATTATTTGGGCGATTAGGGGCGGTAAATGCGATTAGTGGCGGTAAGTACGATTAGGGCGGGCTTAAATCCTGTACTCGACGTAGCGAATTCTCCCCTCTTCCACTGCCTTGCAAACCTGTTTTTCTCTGGATGTAAGGGCGGAAGTTCCTGTTTTTACTTCTATAAAAAGGATTTCATCAACCGTGTCGGAATCGGAAAGTCCAGTAAAAGCTACAAAATCAACAGGCTTACCTAAAAACTGAACGTCACAAGGCTTACACGGAAAATTTGGAAGAAACGGTGCAATTTGTTCTGTAAGCTGGCCATTTAAAACTGCACGCGAACGTTTTACTGCA
>JAILCM010000067.1 GCA_024680155.1 Treponema sp. | reverse complement strand
CCCTTGCAAACGTGGCCTGGGTTTTTGATTGTGATGTTGTACTTTGCACCGCGGAAGAGTCGGGTAGCTGTAAATCCGTCCCAGCTTGATGGAATTGAAGGGTCAACCTTGAGACCGTCAAAGTCTGGCTGAATACCGAGGATGTACTGGCTGATTGCAACCATGTTCCATGCTGCGGTACCTGTAAGCCAAGAGTTCTTTCCCTGACCAAAGTTTTTACCTGTCTGTCCGATGTCCGAACCTGCATCCTTACCACCAATCATCTGGCCATATACGTATGGCTCTGTTTTGTGGATATCAGAAGTTTCTTCTGTAAATGCAGGTGCAATTTCTGAGTAGTATTTGAAAGCCTGATTTCCTTCACCTGCGTAGGCTGCTGCACAGATAATCCATGCGTTGTTATGAGTAAAGATACCGGCGTTCTCTTTGTATCCGCCCGGATATGTTGAGATTTCACCGTATTCAACATAGTATTTGCTGAAGGCAGGATTGTTGAGAACAAGTCCGTGCTTTGTATTAAGTCTCTCATCGATTGCGGCAAGGGTCTTCTTTGTTGCGTCCTTATCAATATCAGACATGATTGCAAAGCCCTGTGGTTCAATGAAGATCTGTCCTTCTTCACATTCGTGAGAACCCATCTTCTTACCGTATGCATCGTAAGCACGCATAAACCAGTTTCCGTCCCATGCAGAATCCATCATAGTCTTCTTCATCTTGTCAATTTCTGCCTGAGCCTTTTTAGCTTCATCAGCCTTGCCCAAGTGTTTCAAGATTCCTACGAAGTTTGGTCCAACATAAGTAAAGAGGGCTGCAACGAATACAGATTCTGCAACCTTTGAGTAGCCGCCTTCTGCCTTGAACTTAGGGTTAGTATATGTCTGGAAGCTTTCACCTGGAGTGTCAGAGAAGCATGAAAGGTTGATACAGTCGTTCCAGTCTGCGCGCATTGCAAGTGGAAGTCCGTGTGGCCCCTTGTTGTTTACAATGTGGTAGAAGCTTACTGTAAGGTGGTCGAGCATTGATTTTGCTTTTGACTCATCGTTGTCGTATGGAACCTTTGCGTCGAGGATTGACCAGTCGCCTGTTTCCTTGATGTAAGCAGATACAGAAAGAATCATCCAGAGTGGGTCATCAGAGAAGTCACCACCGATATCTGCATTACCCTTCTTTGTAAGTGGCTGATACTGATGATAGCATCCACCGTCTTCAAGCTGAGTAGAAGCAATGTCGATAAGGCGTTCGCGGGCGCGGTCTGGAATCTGGTGAACGAAACCAAGAATATCCTGGTTTGAATCGCGGAATCCCATACCACGACCAATTCCTGATTCGAAGTAAGAAGCAGAACGTGAAAGGTTGAAAGTAACCATACACTGATACTGGTTCCAGATGTTTACCATGCGGTTTACTTTGTCTTCTGGTGTGTTTACGTTGAGGATGCCGAGGAGCTTATCCCAGTAAGCACGAAGTTCTTTCATACCTGCTGCAAACTTTTCTGGAGTGTTGTATTTTTCCATCATGGCAAGGGCTTTTTCTTTGTTGATTGTCTTGCCGTCTGCCTCAAACTTTTTGTCTACTGGCATTTCTACATAACCAAGAATGAATACGAGAGTTTTTGACTCGCCAGCCTTGAGTGTGATTTCCTTGTAATGAGAAGCGATTGGAGACCATCCGTCAGCGAGAGAGTTTCCGCACTTTCCGGCGAGAACCTGCTGAGGATTGTTGAAGCCGTTGTAAAGACCAATGAAAGTGTCGCGGTCTGTATCGTAACCGTCAATCTTGTCGTTTACATAATAGAATGCAAAGTGATTACGGCGGTCGCGGTATTCTGTTTTATGATAGATTGTTGAATCTTTGATTTCTATACGGCCAGTAGAAAAGTTTCTCTGGAAGTTTGTGCAGTCGTCCTGAGCATCCCAGAGACACCATTCTGCAAATGACCAGAACTTAAATGTTTTTGTAGATTTGCTTTCGTTTGTAAGAACTACCTGCTGAACTTCTCCATCATAATCCTGTGGAACAAAGAAAGTAACTTCAGCTTTCAAATCATTTTTCTTACCTGCGATTACAGTGTAGCCCATACCGTGGCGGCATTCGTAAGCGTCAAGTTCAGTTTTTACAGGAGACCATCCAGGGTTCCATATTGTACCGTTGTCGTTGATGTAGAAATAACGTCCGCCCATATCAATAGGTACGTTGTTGTAGCGGTAACGTGTAATTCGGCGGAGACGTGCATCTTTATAGAAGCTGTATCCACCAGCTGTGTTTGAAATTAACGAGAAAAATCCCTGAGTACCAAGATAGTTAATCCAAGGGTAAGGTGTACGAGGAGTATCAATAACATACTCGCGGTTTTTGTCGTCAAAATGTCCGAACTTCATTTAAATCTCCTGTTTAAGGCCTTTGATTGTGCGTTTTCAGATTGTTACGAAAACGTTGTAGTTGCTTCATTATAGAACAGAAATCAATAATTGGCAATCGGAAAAAACAAAACATTAAAGTAATAACGCATTTTTTTACTTGTAACTGGGAGCGAATATCAGTATTTTAAATAGTATGAAGAATTATTATGAGATTCTTGGAGTTTCAAAAACTGCTACGGCAGATGAAATTAAAAAGGCATACCGTACACTTGCTTTTAAATATCATCCGGACCGGAATCCCGGTGACGCTGCTGCAGAAGAACGTTTTAAAGAAATAAACGCTGCTTACGAAGTTCTTGGTGATGAATCTAAACGCCGTAATTATGATTTAACGGGACAGACTGATTATTCAAGTTCTTATTCCGGTGCACAAAATTCACGTCAGTACCAGTACACTTATTCTTCGCCATTTGGTGATGAAGAAGAAACTTTCTGGAGCTGGTTCAACAATGCGCAGCAGGATTCAGACGGACGCAGAAATTCTTACAGCAATTCAAACGAAAACTCAAATTATAATTCCAGCAAAAAATCTGATTCTGAATACAATCGTAATTACAGGCCTCGTTCAACCGGTCAGTTTTTAGTTACGATGATTTTCAAAATTTTCCAGATTCTGTTCGGATTTTTTATAATGAGATTCTCATATTTTATTCCTCTTTTATTTTTCCTTGCCATAGGAATTTCAATAAGCGGAGTTACAGGGTTTATTAATAATTTACGATCATATCTTTATTCTCGTGATAAGTGAGGTAGAATATAATGGAACAGAATGAAAACACAAAAACTGTAGAAGATGCAAAAACTGCAGACAATTCAGCGAAAACTAAAATTGAAGCTTCAGCCGAAAATGCTGGTGAAGAAAAAGACACTTCTCCAGTAGTTGAATTTGATGATTTGGAAGATGAAAAGAAACTTGCCTACGAAAGAAGCATTCAGGAAAAAAAGATTTTCTTTGCAAACTGTTTGATTTCGAATATTACTAAGCTTGTTTTTGCAGCTGTCTGCTTTATTTTTACAACAAAAACCGGCGTTTTGGGAACATTCCTTTTTGCAATTGCAATTTTCTATTTTTTACCAATCGGGCTTATAAGAACTATTGTTTATGCTTACAGAATGGCTCACGTAAAAGATTATATTGCTTACGACAATGATTTTGTTGCAGTAGATTTGTTCCATTTTATGCACCGCCATATGAAGCGCAAGGGCGAATAGTGTGCCGGCTTTGCCTGTACTGATGAATTTTTTTAGTACAGGCGAAAGTTCGGAAAAAGGTGGGGACGTTGGGGCGGGAAAAACCACACAGGGGTTGTGCCTGCCCCAACTAATTTTTAAATATTACCAATAAAGTACTTTTTCTTTCCACGGCGGAAAATCAAAATCTTTCCTTCCAAAGACATATCTTTTGTAATAACTTTCTGGTCATCATTTACAACTTCGCCATTAATAGAAATTGCATTATTTTTGATGAATTCGCGGGCTTCTCGCTTTGAGCTTGCCATTCCGTTATTTACAAGAACGTCTACTAATGGAAGTTCTTCTTTATAATCAAAGTTTGGAACGCCTTTAAGACCGGTCATAATATCATTTACAGAAAGACCTTTAAAATCACCTTTGAAAAGCTTTTCTGAAACCATAACTGCATTGTCAGCTTCTTCTTTTCCGTGCAAGTCTTTTACAACTTCCCAGGCAAGAGTTTTTTGTGCAATACGGGTTTCTGGAGCGGCCTGCTGCTGTGCGTAAATGTCTTCAATCTGTTCGCGGCTAAGGAAAGTGAATACCTTAAGATATTCAAGCACTTTTGAATCATCACTGTTGATAAGGTACTGGTAAATTGCGTAAGGAGAAGTAAGGGATTTTTCGAGCCACAAAGCATTTCCTTCAGATTTACCGAATTTCTTTCCTGTAGGGTCAAGAATGAGCGGCATTGTAAAGGCATAAGCAGTTTTATCAAGAACTTTGCGGATAAGGTCTACACCAGTTGTGATATTTCCCCACTGATCGCTACCTGCAACCTGCATAATACAATTTTTTTCCTGGTACAAGTGCAAGAAGTCGTAACCTTGCAAAAGCATATAAGAAAATTCTGCAAAGGTGATTCCTGTTTCAAGACGGCGGCGGATAATATCTTTGTCGAGCATGTAGTTTACGTTGATGTATTTACCGATGTCGCGAAGGAAGTTTAGGAATGTGTAATCCTTCATCCAGTCGTAGTTGTCTACAAGTTCTGCAGTTGGAACAAGGCGTTTAATTTGATTGCGGATTCCGTTAATGTTGTTGTTTACTTTTTCTTCGCTAATGATTTCGCGTTCTGCAGTTGGACGTGGGTCTCCAATTCTTCCTGTTGCACCACCGCAAAGCAAAACCGGATGATGACCAGCCTGAGCAAGACGTTTTGCCATACAAAGAGAAGAGTAGTGTCCTAAGTGTAAAGAGTCTGCTGTAGGGTCTGTTCCCC
This sequence comes from Treponema sp., assembly GCA_024680155.1. Taxonomy (GTDB): domain Bacteria; phylum Spirochaetota; class Spirochaetia; order Treponematales; family Treponemataceae; genus Treponema_D. The sequence continues at coordinate 8,920 of JAILCM010000067.1, read as the reverse complement.
AGTAAAATGCAAATGGTTTTCCATCCAAAATTTTCTGTAATTCTGATTCTTCGCCGGCAACGTCCTTAATTAATCCGCGCCATTTTAAGTCTTCGAATAAGTTCATAGCGGTTATATCCTCCAAGGGGATAACCGATAAACGGGTTTGTCAAGGCTTTAAGCGAAGCGTGCCTTGACGAATCCGTATTGGTCATCCAATTATCAAAAAATATTAAAAAAGGCTTCCCTTTTACGGAAAGCCTTGTAATTACCTGTTAGTAATAATGCAAACTATTTGCGGTTTCCGTGAGTACAAAGAGAATCTAGGCTATAATAAAGGTAAGCCAACGTAGAGGAATTGATTTTCTGTGCCCAACGGACTGTATTGTTCATAGTAAAGTTCCAGAAATTAGCGTTCGCGGAAAATAATGCGTTCCTTGTTCAAATCGTATGGAGGAAGGGCAACTTTTACGCTGTCAACAGGAACGATTCTGATGTAGTGTTTTCTCATCTTGCCAGAAAGGTGAGCCATAATGATGTGTCCGTTCTGTAATTCTACACGGAACGTTGTGTTTGGAAGGGCTTCTTTTACAATGCCTTCAACTTCAATTGCTTCTTCTTTAGCCATGTTATTCCTTTTTTTTCTGTAAAATTTCTGCAAAAAAAATTTGTTTTTTTGTTGATTTGCATTTATATTATATTAGTATATAAAAAATATCTGAAATTGACAACACAGGTAAAAAACGTTTGGTTGGGGGAAATTATAAAATGGATCAGACATTTCTTGATGAAATGAAAACAAAACTTACGGAGCAGAGAACAACAATTCTTGCTTCGCTTGAAGATCAGGCTGAAGATATGAAAGGGCTTGTAAAAACTGTTGATTCTGGTGATGATGCGGATGTTGCATCTGATGTAATTGACAGAGCTTTGCTTACTGCACTTGGAACTCAGGATGCAAAAAGACTTCAGCAGATCGACAATGCACTTGATAGAATTAAACAGGGGAAATACGGGCATTGTGTAAAATGTGGTAAAGAAATTCCACAGGAAAGACTTGAAGTTCTTCCGTTTGCTCTTATGTGTGTAAATTGTGCAAGTGCAGAAGAACGCCGTAACCGCTAGTCTGAAGGGGCGTTAAATTAGAAATTCCTAGAAAACTTATATAAATAGGAATCTGCATTTATTGCAGAAAAAAAACTGAATTTTGGAGTTCTGTTTTGCGCAGAGCTCCTTTTTTTTGCGAACGTGGAAGTGTGTGGCGGCTTGTCTTTTGTGGCGGGCGAACTTGAAAGTTGTTTCTTGGGGGCTTGTATTTTGAAGCGGACGAAATTTTTCGGGGCGCAGACTAAATTTTTACCGAAACTGTTTTTCCGCCAATTGGGTAGATTAATTCTTTGTAGCCGGCTTTTTTTGCGTTGGTAATGGCCCGGTCAAATGCAGCATCCAAATTTTGTGCGGTGTGTGCGTCGGAATTTATGCAAACTGGAACTTCGCGTTCAAACAGCAGGCCAAGAAAATATTCGGAAGGATAAGTGTCATCCATTGTTCCGCGTGCAATTGCTCCAGTATTTATTTCGGTAATAACTCTAGCTTTTGCAATAGAGTCTGCAGTAGCGATTACTTCTTCTTTGTACCAGTTTTCGTTTTCGTCAAAAATATTTAAGGCAGCGTTACGGATTCGGATTAAATCAGGATGTGCAATAATGTCAAAATTGCCTTTTTTAAGCATTTCGCGTTCGGCTTCAAAATAATCGTGAACAACCTGCTTTCCGTCAAAATTTTCATCCTGTTTTCCGTCAAATAATCCGTTCGTTTGGGGGGCCGGGTTTCCGTAATAGTTGATTAAATTTTCTTTTAAAATTTCTGCTTTATTATCAACTGTGTAAAATCCTTTTGGAGTATTTACAAAATGAACCGCACCAATCAAATAGTCGGGCTTGAATTCGATGTAATTTTTTTTAGAAGGAATTGCAGAACCGTATTTTTCAGATTCAAAATATTCAGCTTCAAAGCCAAGAAGAATTTCAATTTTGCCTGCATATTCTTCTTTTAAGCGGTGGATTTCTGTTGCATAAGCGTTTATATTTGCAGAAGGAATATGCCAGAGATTGTCAACATTTGTGTAAAAATCGGGATTAAGCGGATGAATGCAGTGACCCGAAAATCCAATTGCCGAAAACCCCTTTTGAATTGCGGATTCAACCATTTCTTGCGGTGAATTTTTTCCATCACAAAACGTTGTATGAGTATGAAGGTTAATTTTTGGAGTCATTTTTAATCCTTTTTAAATATTGCCTTTAAGAAGCGACAGTGCCTTTTGAACAAGAACACCCGTTTTTTGAGGTTTTGCAAGGAATCCTTTTGCACCAGCGCCAAGAATTCTTACAATAAAATCTCTTTGCATATTTTGCGTATAAACAAGAACCGGCGGCGAATTATATTGATTTTTAAGCTGACGAAGAACATCAAAACCGCTGCCTTCCGGAGCTGCAACATCAAGAATTACTAAATCGAATGTACCTGGCTCGTATTTCTTTAAAAAGTCTGAACCGCTTCTAAAAATTTCACATTCTGCACCAGCTTTTTCAAATGCTTCCTGACTTTGCAAAAGTGTGTTTGGATCGCTGTCTACAATTGCAATTTTTACAACGGAACCAACTTTAAGTTTGTCGAGCTGATTTTTGTTGTTATCAGAAAAGAATGTTGTGTCTATAGAAGTATTGTCGTTTCTGTCCTGATAGCTTGAAGTAAGAATTTTATCTGCAATTAATTCTGAAACGCTGGATGAATTTGTGGTATCAACAATGGAAGTCAGTACATTCTGCAAATTATCCGACATTGAAATGCCCGAATAAGTATCGTGTCCGTCAATCATTTCTTGAACAAATGGACATAAAGAAAGAATTTTTACGTTTTTAGTGTGAACGCGCGGGGCATCAATTATACTGTCAATAAGAAATTCAAGATTGTAGCCGTCAACAAAGCTTAAATCTAGACTTGTAAGCATTATTACAATTCTTGGACTTTCAATTTCTTCCTGCTCAATCATTTCTGAAAGTTTGTACTGCAAAAGTGAAATTTTATCGCGGTTTAGGCCGAGTGCAATTTCTATAAAAATGATATTTCCGTTGCGGTGAAGGTCAAGAATGCTTGGAGTTCTATCAAGAGAAAGCGGATTATGAAGAACTTTGCCAATTGATTCAAAAAGAATGTCGAACTGAATTGGTTTTTCAAAATATTTAATTACGCCGTATTTTGCCAGAGAAGCAATGCTTGAACGTTCTGCAGAAGGTCCCGTGATTATTACAGGAATTTGAACAGTGTTAGGATCCTGTGCCTTTTTTTCAAGGAATTCCATTTCTTCTGTGTTGTCATCGCCCATATCAAGAATAATGAGATTTGGCAGAATAGACATCATTTTTGGATAAGAATCCCGGTTTTCCTGAGTCAGAATAACTTCAATCTGATCATCAGAAAGCTTCTTTTTTAGGAATTCTTTAAACATAGGATGAGTGTCGATGATAAGAACCTTCTTCATAGCATAAATTATATAGCAGAGTTCTAAAAAATTCTATAAAAAAATATTTGTACTTTGGAAGCCCTCATCTGTATATTTCTCCCAATGACATTTTTAGTAATTTCTGCTATATTCTTCTATTATGTATATGAATGGGAATGTAAAAAATCAGAATCTCAAGAATGTTAGAAAACTATTTACAAGTGCGGCTTTGATGATTTTTGCTGCAGTTCTTTTTGTTTCTTGTAAAGATAAAGTTATGGGTTACAGCGTTGTTCTTTGGAATTTGCCGGAGTATTCAATTCAGGATGGTGATGTAGTTCCTGTTTATATTCGTTCAAATATTTCGAGTGTTTATGTAATCGGGCTTGAAGACGGACAGAAAGTTGAAGTTCCTTTGTGGATGCTTACCGATCCTGTAAAAAAGAGCAAAATTCAGGCAACTCAAGCTAAATATCAGGAATTTGCACATTATTATTCGTCTGTAAAATTGGATGGACTTCCTTGCCGCGCGGAACCGATTAATACTTCAAAACAAGTTTATCGTCTTCGCAAAGGTGAAGTAATCAAAATGCTTTACAAAACAAAAGGTCAGGCTGTAATGGCTGGTCAAAATGCTTTGGAAGGTGACTGGTTTAGAATTCTTACTTCCGATGGTACTGCCGGTTATTGTTTTTCTTATAATCTGAACATTTACGAAACTGATGTAAGCGGAAATCAGATTTCTGGAGAAGTGATTCAGGAAGAGGAAGATGTTGATGCGGTTTATGAAGCAATTACAAATACAGTATGGTATCCGGATTATTACAAAACAATGATTAATTCCGGCAATATAGATTTGACTCGGCTTTACACGTCTTACAATTTTAGTTTTGACACAGACAATAACAAAGTAAATCTTAACCTGCCAAAAATTCACGAATCATGGAGTTATCAGGGCTACCGTAAATCTGGTGATAAAGAATATACGCTCACCGATATTCCAGCTGTTATTCATTATAAACGTGCTGATTATATTGTTGTTCGTTATACAGGAAGCGACGGTAAACCACAGGATTTGAATTTTGTAAGAATCGACGCTGATATTTCGGAAATTATTGCAAACGAAAAAGACCGGCGTGAACAGGCTTATTCTTCTTTGCTTAAGCATGGAACAATGTACGACAGTTCAAACTATGGTCAGCTTACTTTGAATGACGACGGTACTTTCCGCTGGCTCAAGAACAAACTTCTGGTACCAACTGTTGTAAGTGCGTCTGCCCGCAATGTTGGAACAGTTAGCGTTAAGTATGCGGTTTCTTCGGCACTGGCTTCAAGTTATGACGGCGTGCTTACATTTAAATTTGACGGAATGGCAGAAGAAGTAAACTTCCTTTACAAAAAAGAAAACGGCGCTCTGCGTCTGGAAGATGCAACTTCTGCAAAAATCGACGGAAACCTGGTAAAAGAGCGCGGCTCAAGTCCGTTGATTTTGTATTTTAAGGTTACTAAATAGGATTTTTTATGGCATTCGTACAGTTTTCTAAAGTTTCTCTTGCCTTTGGCGACAGGGATATTTTAAAAGATGTTACAATAAATTTACAAACCGGCTCAAAAGTTGCGCTTACCGGAGCAAACGGAGCTGGAAAATCTACTCTTATTAAGGTATTAGCTGGAATTAATCACCCTGATTCGGGTACACGAGCAGTTCAAAAAGATTCAAGAATTGCATACCTTCCTCAGTCAGGGCTTACTCACCATGGTTGTACACTTTTGGAAGAAGCGGATAAAGCGTTTGAATTCGGCTACAAAATGCAGCAAGAGATTGACGAGCTTGGAGATAAGATTGCTTCTAATCCTGATAACTTGAATTCACTTTTGGAACAGCAGAGTACACTCATTACAAAACTTGATGAAAGCGGCTGGCACAGAAGACAGGCTGTTGCGGAAAGCGTATTGCTCGGTCTTGGTTTTGAACGCAAAGATTTTGACCGCCAGACAGAAGAATTTTCGGGTGGATGGCAGATGAGAATTGCGCTTGCAAAAGTTTTGATGCAGCACCCTGATATTCTTCTTTTGGACGAACCAACAAACTATCTTGATATTGAAGCCCGCTCCTGGCTCGAAGAATTTCTACAGAAATACGAAGGCGGATTTTTACTCGTAAGCCATGACCGCTATTTTCTAGATGTTACAATCAACGAAGTGTACGAACTTTTTAACGGCGACCTAAAACGCTACCCTGGAAATTTCAGCCATTACGAAAAAGTTCGTGAAGTTGAATTAAAAACTTTGATTGCCGCTTATGAACAGCAGCAGCAGGAAATAAATAAACTCGAAGATTTTATAAACCGTTTTGGCTATAAGGCAACAAAAGCAGCCCAGGCACAGGAATATCAGAAAAAACTCGACAAAATGGAGAGAATCGAAATTCCAGAGTCTCTTAAAAAGATTCATTTTTCATTCCCGCCGGCACCTCACAGTGGACGCCTTGTTTTGCGCATGAACGGAATCTGCAAAAGCTACGACGGCACTCACAACGTACTTCAAAATCTTGAACTTACCCTCGAAAATGGCGAACGCCTTGTAGTTGCAGGAAAAAATGGAGCCGGAAAATCGACCCTTCTTAGAATTATTGCGGGGCAGGATTCTTCTTACACAGGAGAAATGATTCCCGGTGCCGGTGTAAAAATCGGATACTTTAGCCAGGATAACGCCGAAACAATCAAAGGAAGTCAGACCATTCTCGACTACCTTGAAAGCGAAGCTCCACTTGAACTTATTCCAAAACTCCGCGATATGCTTGGTGCCTTTCTTTTCCGCGGTGACGACGTTTACAAAAGCCTTGATGTTCTTTCCGGTGGAGAAAAGGCCCGTATTGCACTTCTTCAGCTTCTTTTGAGCCCGGTAAATCTTCTTGTTCTCGACGAACCTACAAACCACTTGGACATTCATTCCAAGGACGTCCTTCTTAGTGCCTTGCGCGATTTTGGCGGCACCGTAATTTTTGTAAGCCACGACCGCGGTTTTATCGAACAGCTTGCCACAAAAGTCCTCGAACTCAAGCCCGGCCAATTCAAATATTTCCCCGGCAACTACGAATATTACATGGAGCAGATTGCAAAGGAGGGGGAAAGCCTTCCCCCTGGGGTTCAAGCTTCGCTTTCACCCGCACCCTCTTCGAGCGGGGCAGTTAGTTCTTCCAATGCGCCCCGCAACGCCCCAAATGTAGGCGGCAAAGAAAATACATCCCAAGTTTTTGCAACGCAAAAACTTGGAGCGCAAGCGGTATCCGTTGACGTTAAAAAAAGCGCAGGAGCTTGCGCATATGAGGAACAGAAGAAACTCGAAGCCGAGCGGCGGAAAAAGGAAAAAGAAATTTCGCGGCTGGAAGCAGAAATCGAATCGCTTGAAAAATCAAAGGCAGAACTTGAAGCAAAGCTTGCCCTGCCGGAAGTTTATTCAAACGGCGAAAAAGCAAAGGCAGTGCAGCGGCAGATTCAGGAAATTGCCGATAAAATAGAAGAAGTAACAGAAAAATGGATGGAAATTACCGAATAGGAGAAAAATATGGAAAAGAAAATTGTAAATAACTACGGAAGCTTTGATGTAACCTTTGTAAAATCAAAAGGCTCTACAATGTGGGATTCAAACGGCAAAAAATACATAGATTTTATTGCAGGCATTGGCGTAAACTGTCTTGGTCACAATTACAAACCCCTTGTAAAGGCAATTTCAAAACAGGCAGAAAAACAGATTCACATTTCAAATTATTATTTTTCTGATGTGGGCTTAGATTTTGCAGATGCACTTTTGCAGGTAACAGGCTTTGAACGCGGCTATTTTGGAAATTCCGGGGCAGAAGCAAACGAATGTGCAATCAAGCTTGCAAGAAAATACGGTCAGCTCAATGGCGGCTCAAAGCGCAAGACAATTGTAACCTTGAAATCATCTTTCCACGGAAGAACTCTTGCAACCCTTACTGCGACCGGTCAGGACAAGTTCCACCCCGATTCATTTGCTCCATACCCGGAAGGTTTTAAAACAATTAAAGCCAACGACTACGAAGCAATCAAAACTGCCTTTGACGATACAACCGCTGCCCTTTTTGTAGAATGCATTCAGGGCGAAGGCGGAGTAAATCTTCTTGAACCAGAATGGATCAAAGCTGCGGCAAAGGCTGCAAGAGAAGCCGGAGCAATTGTTATGGCAGACGAAGTTCAAACCGGAATTGGAAGAACCGGAACTTTCCTTGCAAGCGACGCTTTAGGTTTTGAGCCGGAAGTTGTAACTCTGGCAAAGGGAATTGCAGGCGGAGTCCCAATGGGAGCATGTCTCTTCCGCGGAAAAGCAAAAGATGTTTTTGTTGCAGGCGACCATCAGTCTACATTTGCAGGAAATCCTCTGGCATGTGCCGCAGGCCTTGTTGTAGCAGAAACTGTTTCAGAGCCGGAATTTCTTGACAGAGTAAATCATGCAGGTGACTATATCCGCGGTGCAATTTCCAGCTGGAATCTTCCGATTGTAAAAGACGTTCGCGGAAAAGGCCTTATGATTGGCACTCAGATTGATTCAAAAATCAAACCTTTTGATATAGAAGTAAAATGCCTTGAAGAAGGACTTTGTACCACAACTGCAGGTTCCGACGTTGTAAGGTTCCTTCCGCCGCTCAATATTTCTGACAAAGAAATTGAAGAAGGCCTTGCAATTTACAAAAAGGTTCTGGAATCATTCTGTAAATAAACGCTTTGATAAGTGCGCAAATAAAACATGAATAAAAGGCTTTTTTACAGCTTATTTTTTCTTTTAGTTTTCCAGAGTGCTGCTTTTTGCGGCATTTTGGAAAACCCGCGCACGCTTAATTCAATTTCAACAAAACATTTCGATATTTTTTTTACAGAAGAAAGCGCAAATTCAGCGTCTCTTGTTGCCGATTCTGCCGACTCCCTTTTTGATCAGGCCTTAAAAGTTTTTCCACTTGATTATGAGATTCGTCTTGTTGTTGTAATTTCGCCTGATTCAGATGAACTTTTTATGCAGTATACGCCAATTCCCTATAACCGCATCATTATTTACGACGGCGTTCCTTATGCAAAAGATTTTGAATATGAAAATACATTTAAAACCCTGCTTAAGGAACAGATTTTCTGCGCGGTGATGGCCTGTGTAAAAAATAAGTTCTGGCAGCTTGCATCATTTTGGCTTGGCGGAGATTCCCTTCAGCCTGTAACAAACCTGAACATTCCTTTTGCCTTTTTTGAAGGTGCCGCAGATTTCTGCAAAGACTACAATTATGAAGGCTGGGAAGACTCTCAAGAAAACGCTTTTCAAAAACAACCCCTCAACGATCTGGAAAATTATTCACTTCTTGTTCAGGCAAAGCTCGACGGCGAATTTCCTTCAATTTTTAAAATGTACGGGGCAATGGATTCTTACCCTCAG
>JAILCM010000061.1 GCA_024680155.1 Treponema sp. | reverse complement strand
TGGAAGCGGCATGAGTTTTGGAACAAAAACAGTGTCAAAATTTTCATCTCTTTCAAGTTTTGTAAAATCAAGCTGCCTGATTCCGTCTATATAAGTTGACCATGTTTTTCCGCCCGGTGCATCTTCTGATGGAATTTCAATGTCCGGCTCGTAATTTTCCGGGTAAGTGATTTCAGTGTCAGGATTTTCGGGATTGGGATTATTATTCTCAGTGTCAGGATTTTCAGTCTCTGGATTTTCAGTCTGCTGGTTTGAATCATCTGTTGTTTCTAAAGGAAGTTCTGCAACTTCTGAAATATAATTTTTGAATTCAGTTTTAGTTGAAGAATTGATTTCTGCAGAAACCGGAACTTTAGAATCAGTTCCTTTTGTGCCGGATAAATCTATATTTGATTTTAAATATTTTGTATTTGCATTTGCAGCATAAAGATAAAGAGTTTTTGTCTGTGAATTATATACAAACTGTCCTTCAAAAGTAGATGAACCTGAATCACTTGATTCTACTGCTCTTGGTTCCAATTTTATAGGTTTTCTTTGTGCACTGAACGTACATGTTTTTGAAAATAAAGTTATATCGCAGTTGAGTCCGTCAATTTTTCCTGTTATGTATTTATTTACGGCAAGACCAGATTTAGGAATTGTGAACTGTTCCTGAGTTTCTGTTTTATTTTCCAAATTAAGTAAGCCTTGTATTAATTCACAACTTGAAAGACTGACACACAAAAGTAAAGTTAAATTAATAAAAAAAACTTTGAAATTGCATTTTATACGCATAAAATCATCACCCTCAATATTGAAATTAATGAATTTTAGCATTCAAATCTAAACATAATATAAAGTTTTTAATTCACTTATTGACAAGAATGTTTTTGAAATCTGTTCTTTTCCTTCCCGCGATTTTTAAATTCGCACCTTGACTGATAGCATTTTTCTTTGGATGTATTAATGTGTTTAAATGCGTTTGCCCTGACTAAAAATACTGATGACATATCGCTTTAAAAGGATTATAATAAAATTTGTGAATGCAATTGATGTTTTTAACGACTGGCTGGATGGCTACCTGAATTTTGAGAGGCAGCCCGAAAAGAACATATTCTGGCTAGATACAATAGATTATTTATGTAAACGTTTTGATAACCCACAGGATTTTGCACCGTGTATTCATGTAGCGGGAAGCAAGGGAAAAGGTTCTGTAAGTAAGATGATTGCCTGCATTTTGGATGAAGCGGGCTATAAAACAGGTCTTTACTCTTCTCCACACATTCTTGATTTTAGAGAGCGCATTTGTACAGCTACAGGATTTTTTCCAGAAGAGATTTATGAACAGACAATAAAAGAAATGGTTCCAAATATTGAAGCCATAATTCCAGAACGTCTTCCCGCTGAACGACCGATTACGTGGTTTGAACTTGTTACTTTGTATGCATTTTTATGTTTTAGACGCGCAAAAGTTGATTGGAGCGTTTACGAAGTTGGTTTAGGCGGTCGTTTGGATTCAACAAATGTTATACGCCCGAAAATTTGCTGCATCACTCCGATTGAACTTGAGCATACAGAATTTCTTGGCGATACCTTGGAAAAAATTGCCGCAGAAAAGGCAGGAATCATAAAAAACTGTACGCCGGTTGTAATTGCACGCCAACAAACAGAAAATGTTGATATTGTAATCCGTGAAAAAGCTATAACAAGACACGCACCGTATTATTTTATAGACAAGCTGGTAAAAAATCTTAACTACAAGTTCGATGTAGATTCAAAAAAAATGAAAATCCACTTTGAAAGCGAGATTTTTAACCGCCCGATTGAAACTGATATGTCTCTTTTGGGAACAATGCAGCTTGAAAATGCAGCCCTTGCTTCTATAGTTGTAAGAAAGATTCTTCCAAATCTTACCGAAGACGTAATTGAACGCGGTCTTGCAAAAGCAACTTTACCTGGACGTTTTGAAATTGAAGAAAAAGTGACTGGCTATGAAGGTCTTCCTGCCCTTGTTTTAGACGGTGCTCACACTTGTAAAAGCATCAAACTTACTCTCGACACCTTTAACATGTTCTACGATAATCAGAAAGCAAATCTTTTGTTTGCCTGTGCCGCCGACAAAGATGTAAAAGATATTTCACTTTTGTTCCGCCATCGTTTTGAACACATTTTTATTACAAAGCCGGGCGAAGTAAAAAAATCAAATCTCAACGCCGAAGAAGAAGCCTTTAAAAATGCCGGCCTCTCCTTCACTGCCGACGCCGACTTTAAGAAAGTGATTCAACTTGCCCTGGAAGATTCTGCAAAAAATGGACGACTGCTTTTAGTAACCGGTTCGTTCTATTTGATTGCGGAAGTGAAAAAGGTGCTTGCTAAATGTTAGTTTTTAAGAAAATATTTTAATTTTTTACAGGGCGTTCCCGTCGCGTCTTTTCAAGCCGCGACGGTCGCTATGTTCCGGGTTCCGCTGCCGCTCATTCCTGCGCTAACGCTTCGGAACAGCTTCGCTGCCCTGCACAGCGCTAACGCAAAAGTTCAAATTTTTTAATAAATTATCTGATTTTCCTTTCTACCCTTTTCGAAAGCGACGTAAGAACTTCGTAACTGATTGTGTTGCCGATTTTTGCTAAATCGTCAGCTGTATTTAAAGCTCCGCTTTCTTCCGGACCAAAAATCATGGCGGTATCAAAAAGTTTTACGTCTTTGTTATTTTTTCCAATATCGACCATGCACTGGTCCATGCAGATTCGGCCGCGTACCGGGTAATTTTTTCCGTTGATTGTAACTTGAAGACCTGGAGAAAAACGTCGCAAAAGGCCATCGGCATAACCAATCGGGAGAACTGCAAT
>JAILCM010000027.1 GCA_024680155.1 Treponema sp. | reverse complement strand
TTATTTACACTGAAATTTTTAACAATTGGATTTTTCAGGATTTTTGGATTTGGTTTTGCAATTGCCGCAAGTTCATCAATCTTTTTTTGAATGGAAGCGGTACTTATATCGTTTGTTTCGGCTGTGTACCACATTTTTCCGTCAAAAATACGAATCATGGCACCCTTTACCTGAGTTTCGCCGTTACCCAAAACTTCATCATCCTGCATGCTGTAATTTGCATTTTTTGTGTCTTCAATCCGCACATCCGTGTACAGATTTTCCGGGAAGTTAAATTTCACTTTTTTTTCCTCCTGTGTATTTTATAGTTGTTCTTTTTCCAGCCCTTTCAACGTGTCTGTAAGCTGAATATCTTTTGTAAGCAGAATCAAAGTTGAAAGAATTGTTTCGTTTGTTGCGTAATAATCTGGTACAAAGCCGTATCCCTCGCCCTTCCAGTTTTTATTGGCCTTCATACTTGCCGATTCTCCAAAATACAAGCCCGCACTTACTCCTAAGCCAGAAACCGGCAGCTGATTGTAATTCATTCCGCCATATTTAAATGCACCCATAGAATTTTCACCAATAATATGAACATTCACGCCTTTGTCCTGCAATAAATATGTCATTCCGGTTCCAAATTCTGCGGCGCTCGCTGTTCCCCGGTTTACAAGCACGTAAATGTCACCCTTAAAATCAGGTTCTGGGAATTCTGTAAGAGTACATTTATATTCGTGTAAAGGAATATGTTTACGCATTGGCCAGGTTTTCATTTTTTTCCAGTATTTTTTGAAGAAATCCTGTCTTTCTTCCGGCATTCTTTCAAAAATACTTTTCCAGTCTTTTTCATAAAGATTTTTTTCACTCTGCATGGTAAAAGGCGAACACAAAAATGTACAGCCATCCTTAATTGTATTATTAAAAAGCGCTTCAATTTGCAAAAGTTCGTCTTTATCGGTGTGATTGCAGTAAAGTGTAGAAGTCAGCATTTTTGCAGGATATTCATACCGTCCGCCATGATTGCTTCTTAAATCAAAGATGATATTTTTTTTACCTTTTGCATTTTCTGCAAGTTGTGCCTGATATTTATCCCAAGCCCAGCTTTTGTTATCAAAATCATCGCCAATTCCGTTTACCTGCGAACAGTCTCCCAACGACATATAAATTGTATCATCAGTTGATTTTACACCTGTCCACGCATATTTTTGTTCTATTGGCTTTTGAGTAGAAATTGGAACTGCAAAATTTTTCCCCTGGAGCGAAACTTGTACCGTACGAACTTTTTTGTTTGTAAAAACGCCGTAACGGTATTCAACGCCGCCAGGAGTTATAAATTCATAAAGATTTGTTTGAGGGCCTGTAAATTCCATTCCGGGTTTTACGTCAGGATTTTCGTCTGGAATCATACCTTTTTCTTTTTCATCTTTTTCGGGTTTGCGGATTTCTTTTACAAAAAACTTATCGCCTTTTTTTTCCATCCAGATGTTCGTGTAGTAAATTGAATATGCCGATTTTACCGAACGACCACCAATACTAAGATGTAAATCGTTGTTTGTAAGATTTTTTGCCATTACATCGTGAATTGCGGAATTAAAATCGGTACGGCTCACAGTTCCAAGTGATTTTTTTGAAAGCGCAAGGTCATAAATCTGTTCGATTGTTGCATCCAAATCAAAACCGTTTGCAATTGCTTCATCAATTCCTGCGTAAGTGTTATATAGAATATATTTGAGCATATCGCAGTCTTTTCGCAGTTCTTCGTCGGTAAGATTTTCTTTATTCTGAAGTTTGTATTCGCGGTCGATGTATTCTACAAGTTCTTCACCTTCCTGCAATTGAGTTGTAGCACAGGAAAAGGCAAGAAAAGCGGCTGCAAAAATTACTGCTGATTTTTTTATTTTCTTCATCGTCTACTCCGAAACTGTAAGCGCGTTAATAAATTCATTAAGACGCGGTGCAAAATCCTGGAAAGTCGGATATTTTTCGCGGTCAGCTGAATACTCTTCAAGAAGCGGGAAGATTTTCATAAAATTTGGTTCTGCAAGAGATTTTTCAATGGCTCCAACATATTCTTCATAAGATATTTCAGCTTCATCACCATTATCTTTTAAGAATAAAGCATATGAGATTGCTGATAATAATATTGCAAATTCATAGTCGGATGGAGTTTTATAATTTTTTTCTGCTTCTTTTTTATCTGAAGCCATTTTCATAGCATAATCGCGGTCATATTTTAAAAAATTATCTTTTACAGTTTCCCAGTTTCGGCTTGCATAAAGTTGGGTGTAAAAATCCATATAGCACATTTCTACCGAATACAAATCTACTCCTGAATAAGTAGTAAGATACGATAATCGCTTTCCATCTGAGCCTTTTGCAAAATCATAATAACTAAAACTGCAGCAAAGTCTGGACATTGTAATTACAGGATGTTGAATTTCTTCATCCTTAAAAAAATCTTCTGCCCATTGTGAAAACTGAATTTTTTCAAGTCTTTCTTTCATATACCCAATATCCAGAAGATATGTTGAGCGGTTCATAGTGTAAAGTCGCTGGAAATTAGATTCAACAGCTAAATCGTGGAGTTGTGTAATCAAAGTGTAGATTGTTTTTACAGGAATTTTCTTCCATTCAAAATGCAAAGTTTCCGGGAACGGTGAAAAATCAATAATTGTTCCGCTAAAATCGGGCTTAATGTGGTAAGCAAGAGAAATCATCGCGTCATTTGAGATTTCTTTTTTCATGAGCGACTTTATTGTATTAACTGCCTTGTGAGTTTTATATTTTTCGTAAAGAGTTACAGTCTGTCCAATTAATTCATCACCACTGCCATAAACATTGGTAAATCCCTGCATTTCGGCAAGACGGCACGCAATCGCAATAATTTCTATGCGCGGGTCAACAACAAAATCATTATATTCACCTTTTTCGCAAACCACATCAATATCAATTGGCTTTAAAACAGGTGCTTTTGGCGCAGAAAATGCACTTGCAATAAGACAAAGCGACGCAATTGCCGCAGAAATTAATTTTTTCATTTTAAACTCCTATAAGATTGTCACATCAAGTGTGACAATGACACAAAAATTTATTCTTTAATTTGTAAGTTTTTTATAAAATCGTTTATGCGTGTAGAAAAATCATCAAAAGTCGGGTATTTATTGCGGTTAGAAGTGTATTCTTCTATTAGCTCTATTGCTTCAACTATATTCTTATCGCCGACTTCTTTTTCCATCATACCAATTAATTCTTCGTAAGACGGATGATCTTCCGGTGCAATTTCTTTTATGTATGCAAGCCAGCAATAATCAGCCATAAGAACGGTAAGATATAAATAGTTAATTTCAAGCTTGTTTATAAATTCTTCTGTTCTTTCCGGATGAAATTTTCGCTGATAATCTTTGTAGTAGTTTATAAAACTTTCTTTTACATCGTCCCAATATTTTTGAGCATAAAGCTGGGCGTAAAAGCCGATGTAGCATTTTTCAAAATCCATGGGCGGGCATCCAGGATAAAGTGTAGCGCAGCAAGTTGTTTTTCCATCACTTCCTTTTATATAATCATAAAAAATATAACCGACAGTAAATCTGGAATAAGTAAGAACAGGACTTTCAACTTCATCATTCTTAAAAAAATCTTCCGCCCACTGAGCAATTCCAGAATCTTCAGCAAATTTTTTCTGATAATTTACATCTTGAAGATAGCTTGTTTTATTCAGAACATAAAGACGCTTAAAATTTGTATCGACTGCAAAAGAGTGAATTTGTTTTATAAAATCGTAGGTTGCTTTTGTACCAATTTTCTTCCACTGAGGAGCAAGATTTTCGGGAAAAGGTTCAAACTCAATAATTGTTCCGCTAAAATCGGGTTTAATGTGGTAAGCAAGAGAAATCATTGCGCCGGCATCAAATCCTTTTTTTTGCAGATTTTTTACAGTTTTTACCGCTTTATGATTTTTATATTTTTCCAAAAGAGTCATCATCTGCGGAATAACAGGATCTGCTCTATTTTTGTAAGTATTTGTGAATCCGGGAAGTTCAGCAAGACGGCAAATCATGGCAACAACTTCAACGCGCGGGTCAATAATATAAGTGTTGATTTCGCCCTGTTCCTGTATAACGTCAAATTCAATTGGTTCTAAAACAGGTGATTTTGGTGCAGAAAATGCACTTGCAATAAGACAAAGCGACGCAATTGCCGCAGAAAAAAACTTTTTCATTTTTTTAACAGTCTCCAATTTTTTTATTTATATTTTAGATTATATTTTGTTATTTTTAAATTCGCAATCAAAAAAAATGTAATATTATGTAATATAGTGCAGAATTTGCTACGTAAATTCCCCCAAATTACAAATATTTATCGAAAATCTGATGTAAAACGTTTTACTAATCGCAAATCTTGGCTTAAAATTATAATTACCTATATATAAAAACAAAATCAATTCAGAGGTTATAAAAATGAAGAAAAACTTTTTCGGGGCTCGTGCATTTGCAGGGGCAGCTCGTTTGGTGGCGATTCGCTCTAAACTTATTGTTGCACTTGTCCTTTTTTGTGCAATTCTTGCTTCTTGCGCAACAACAAAGAGTGCGGGAACAGGCGCTGGTTCAAAAAATTCTAAAAATCCTTATTTAAAAATTGAAGGCGGCCGTGCTGTAATCACAAATATTGATGCGGATGGTTCTGCTGTTCATTATGGAAAATCGGTTGACGGATATTCGGATGTAACGGTTGTTGATTGTTCAAAATCAGAAAGCCGAAATCTTGTTACAGTTGACTTGGCAGATTACGAAGAATTCGACATGGATTTTAATTTTTCATGCGATTTAAAAGTAGTAGATTCAACTGGAGCGCAAACCGACGTAATCTGGATGGTAAACGAAATTGAAGCAGGCTTCCCTGAACTTGCAAGAATTAAAGTTCCATCTGGAGAATGGACACATTTTGAAGGCGCAAAATCAATTGCACTTTCAGGAAAACGCCAGTTCTTTATGTCTGCCGCTGGAATTACCCGCGAAAACGTAAAACTTTACATCCGCAATTTTAAGCTTGAACTTATTTGCGACAACATTGGCAAAGAAAAAGTAAAAAAAGTAAGCTGGAAGAATGAACCAAGTCTTGCAAAAGCCTACGAAAAATATTTTGACTATATCGGTTTTGCAACTCCAAAAGTAATTCTTGATAGCAGCGACGTTCTTACAGGTCTTGAATATCAGGCAAGCTGTTTTACAATGGAAAATGAATTCAAACCAGACTTTATGTTTGCATGGCAGTCACCTTCACGTTTGCAGGATTTTAAAGGCGAAGACGGAAAAACTTACAAAGTTCCAGGCAACACGCCAGTAATGGACAACGTTGGAAGAATCCTCAAAATTGCAAAATCACTTAATCTTAAAATGCGCGGCCACGTTCTTGTATGGCATGCACAAACTCCAGACTGGTTCTTCCGCATAAATTACGGTGGAAAAAATGCCGCTTATGTTGACCAGAACGAAATGAATGCCCGCCTTGAATGGTACATCAAAACAGTTTTGGAATACATAAAAGATTGGGAAGACAAAAACAACGGTGGAAAACGCATAGTAATCACCTGGGATGTTGTAAACGAAGCCGCTTCTGACGGAGCAACACAGACAAACTGGCTCAGAACCGACAGCAACTGGTACCGCATTTACGGTGGCGACAAATTTATTGTAAACGCATTCCGCTATGCAAACAAATACGCACCAAAAGACGTTCTCCTTGCTTACAACGATTATGGCTGTACTTCGGTAGCAAAATGTGGAGCAATCTGCAAAATCGTAGATGCAATTCAGGCCGCTCCAGATGCACGAATTGATGTAGTAGGAATGCAGAGCCATATTGGAATGAACACACCAATCACAGGCGCAAACAGTTTTGAAACATCCGTACAGAAATTCCTTGCAAAAGGGGTTGACGTTCAGGTTACCGAGCTTGATATTGGCCAGGACGGACAAAGCTACAATTCCGAACGACTCAAAGCAAAATACAAAGAATTCTTCAAAATGTGTCTTGCAAACCGCCGAACTGAAACAAAACACGGAATCCGCGGCATAACTTTGTGGGGTATCATCGACGAACGCTCCTGGATTTACAACAGCAACGGCAAAAAACAGCACCCGCTTTTGTTCGAAGGCAATTACACCTGTAAGCCTGCATTCTACGGAGTTCTGGAAGCAGCAGCGGAAGAGGAATAGGTTCTAGGTGCTTGCGGCTAGGGGGGTAGGTTTTAGGTGTTAGGTTTTAGGGGGGGAGCGATTAGCGGTTAGTAGTTAGCTGATAAGGAGGGGGAAATTATAGGATTGAGCAAATCATAAAAAACAGTCCAGTGGACTATTTTTTATGATTTGCTCAATCTAAATCCTCTGGGCTCAACCCTACGGTTTTCGCCGCACCCCCTTCGCCTAAGGGCACAGAAATTTGTTAGTGGGAGTTTGTAATTCCAAATGTTCCGCTTTGTTTTTGCGGCCCTTAAAAATCCGGACGGGAACGTTACGGAATAAAAGTAATTATTAACTAAAGAAATTGTTTCTTTTCAGCGTCACTCAATTTAGCAGGAGAAATATTCTTAGATTTTGCATATTCCATTAAGCCTTTTAAATCAAGTTTAGTACCTTTAATTTGCGAAGGCATAATAGGTTTAGGCGTATTTTCTAGTGATTTTTTATATCTGTTCATCAGTCCATTCATAATCATATACCTCCATAATTTGTTTGGCTTTTTCTTCATCAATAGCAAAATGAAATGGATACAAGATACCTATATGTTCTGCTTTGAATACTTCGCAATAATGTTTTAGTAGTTTTTTATTTGCAGCAAAACCTGTCATAAGTCCGTTATATCCAAAATCACATGACTTTTTTGCTGCAATTGCAAACAGATGTCCACCAACTCCTATATATTTTATTTCATCTGTTAGTTCTTTATTGTTTTGAGGATTTGCACACATCCAACAAATGTAAGCTGCTTTCATATCTTCATTTTTGGAAACGGCAATTAATCCCTGTATATCAACAGAACCTTCTACAACAAGAGCGTAAACTTCATTTTCATCAATAAGTTCATCCCAGTTTACATACCAGCCATTTTTCTCATTATATTTTTTCAAAAACGATTTTCTAATAATTCTGATAACTTCTGTCTGGACAATTTCACCAGTTTTAGAATCTTTGAGACAAGGTGTTAATTCATCTATCCAGACATTTACCATTAATAAACCTCTAGATAAATTATAGCATGGATATTATTTTTTTGCGACAGTTATGATAGTCCAGAAAAATGAATTTTTGTGTTGATGTAGTTACCTATTACACATAATCAAAAAAGAATTTTAAATTTCTTTACTGTATTTATTGAAACCACTTCCGTAAGAATATTTGCAATAAATCCTAAATCCGTAACAAATTACAAAACATTCGATCTTTGATATACAAAAATCTTGAAAAATATAATTTCAATTGTTATATTTAAATCACCTTAATTAGTAATTCGGAACCGTCGGTTCTGGAAATACATTTTTAAGGGGGTGTTTCCATGAGAAACAAACAAAAAGTTCTTTTTAATGCATTACAATCAAATCCTGAATTTCAGAACAAAGATTGTAAAAAAGCAGCTAACAAATTAATGTCTTCTATCACACAAGCAGATAAAGTGTGGAAGTTAGCATCAATTTGTGAGGATAAGGTATACAAAGAAATAAGCCGTCTTTGTGTAAAACTTCAAAAATTTACTTCAGATGAAGAAATTCTGTCAGCATTAAGAAGTACACAAGGTTATTATCATTGCCAGTATCGAAGATATTTGCATGATTACGAAGCAGATGAATTAATATATTCAGCTGTTTGGGGTATTCCAGATTCTTTTAGCGATGATTAATTAAGTTTGTAACTTTTTGCTCCTTAGTGGCATAAGATAAATGGTTCGCAAACATAATTTAGTTATGTAGGCAATATTTGTTTTATTCAGTACAAGTATTCGTTTATTCAACCACTATGAAAGGTGTACGTGAAGCTGTAAAAAGCCGTCACGCCTTTTTTTGACATTCTCCTTAAAAATCAAAAAACGCAGGTGTTTTATTCCTGCGGTTATTTTTTTATCACTGCAACTTATGTAGAACACGCCTTCTCCAACAGCACAATCAACTCCGCGTACTTTTTGCGGATTGTTTTTTTGTGGGCCGTTTGTATAAAATCTAATTCGTTGCGGAAAAGGCGGTCTTTGGCAGAAACCGGCATGAACAAAATTGTATTTTGTGTGTAATAATGTTCAATGCAGCCTTTGTGAAGAACGTAAACTCGGGCGGCTTCGGCGGCGGCAAGAACCAGGGCACTCAAATTTCTTACAAGAGGAATTGTTGCGGCAATTTTTGGTGGAAGAAGTTTTTCCAAAAGTTCCGGAATTTCGTTCATCCCCTGCAGCAAAACGGTTTTGTAAGTGTCTACGGCTTCTGCATTTTCGTGTTTTTCCTGTAAAAGCGCAAGTTTTTGTAAAAATATTTCCAAAAGTTCTGCGTCATGGCGGCTAGACTGCCCGCTGTTTTTTTCACGATTTTTCTGAGACTTTTTTAATTCTGCTTTTATTTCTGCAGGCGAAAGTTCAATTACAGATTTTCCAACTTCTACAAGCATGCGTTCCAGTTTGCGGATTAATTTTTCAAGTGTGATTTCCTGTTCAAGTTCTTTTGCGGTAAAGATTGATTCATAAAAGGCGTTTTGCTTTTCCCTTTGTTTTTCAAGCCACGAAATTACTCGCTCATCTTCGCAAAATACATCGCGCAGTTTTCCGCTAAAAAGAGAATCCAAATCTGTGATGATTCTTCCGTTGGTTCCCAAAAGCGAGCACACTTTACAGAAAACGCCCAACTCATCTTTACCGCCAACGTCAATTATTCCCGTTCCTGCGGCACTGTATTCATTTTCTATAAACGGCAAAAGATACGTAAACATCTGCTGGTCGGTATAGCCTTCCACAAAAATCTGATTATCAGAAAAGAAAAACTGCTTGTGGTAAGTATTAAAGCGCGGCAAAAATCGTCTGAAAAGCTGATCGTCTTCTTCGTTTAATTCTTCTATGCTGGTTGGAACCTTGTTTATGTGGCAGCAAATTACACCGGTCAAATCTTCGGGAGTACGTAAATCAATAAAAAACGGCGAATGCGAAATTAAAAAGAAAATCTTACGGCTTGAATGCTGAACTTCTTTACGGATTTCGTTCATAAAAAAAGTCTGGAATTGCGGGTGCAGATGAAGTTCCGGTTCGTCAAAAAAAATACATTCTCTGGCAGTACCGCTATTGGTTGCCACGTTTTTAAAATTGCCGCCACCTGCCCCAGATTCAGTTCCTGAATTTATGTCTCCACTTTTCTGGTAGAGGCTTATAAGCAGAAGAATAATTTCTCGTAATCCGTGACATTCCGCGTCTTCAAGCATGTATTCTACGTTCCAGGCCTTGTTTTCTACAATCGGAATTAAAGTGCCGTCAATATCTTCAATAAACTTAATTGACTTGCCGAACATACTCGAAAGTACAGTTTCAATTTTCTGCCTGATTTTATCATTGCTTTTTAAAATTGCTAGCTGAGTCTTTCTGTCGCCACGGTCGCTCTTTACAAAACGCACGGAAAATCCCGCATCTTCAAACTGTTTTGCTAATCCCTGTGCCAGCAAAGTTTTTCCAGAACCATTTGGACCTACAATCAGGTTTATTTGAGACCAGTTTGTTTTTCTAAATACCGCCTTTCCCCACAAAAACGGAATTTTTACGCGCGTTTCAAGTTCAATCATAATTATTCACTCTTTTTTATTTTATGGCAGAAATTACCAAAAGTAAAAACCTTTCTAAGAATTTTCTTATTTTATTTTCATGAAACCAACAATCGTTTTAGATATTTTATATATACAACAAGTTAAAAAAACATTGTGGAGGCTTTATTTTGAAAAAAATTATATTTTGTTTAATTCTTGGACTTTCTGTATTTTTGGGATATACGCTTTTTGCACAAAGTTCGTCGGTTCGTCCGCTTCCGATTATACCAGGTCCAATCCCAATGCCAGTTCCAATTCCAACCACAACACCCGGTTTTATAAAAATGAATGTTCCGGGCCAAAATCCTAACGGAAAAAATCCTGTTCGTTTAAGTGAACTTTCGTGCGATGTTCAGGTTTTTGGAAATATTGCTGTCACAACTCTTGATATGACTTTTGTGAATAATTCAAACCGCGTGCTTGAAGGTGAATTTGAATTTCCTCTTGGTCAGAATGAAAGTGTAACCGGCTATGCACTTGATATAAACGGAAAAATGCGAAAAGGCGTTGTTGTAGAAAAAGATAAAGGACGTCAGGTTTTTGAAGCAGTTGTTCGTCAGGGAATTGACCCGGGACTTGTAGAAATGACTTCCGGAAACAATTTTAAAACCCGCGTTTATCCTCTGCCTGCAAATGGAAGCCGCCATGTTCAGATTACGTATCAAAGTGAATTGGAATCAGTTTTGGAAAATGGAGCTGCCGGTGCTGGTGACGCTGCTGCAAAAAATGATTCAAAAATCTACTATATATATGATGCGCTTTGCAAAGAAGAACTTGATTCTTTTAATTTTAAGGTTACGGTATTGGATAATGCTTCGCCAAAGGGTAAAAATGCTGAAGGAAAGGGTGCTGATGGAAAATCTACTGTGGGTGGCAAAGGAAACAAATCAGGTTCTAAAAAAAATTTAATCGGTCTTGATGATTTGAATTCTGGTTATATTTCACAGTTTTCAAAAAAGAATTATCGTCTTGAAGCACCTTTGATTATTGAACTTCCGAAAGTGTTTGGTAGTGATTTTCAAAAAGTTTTTACTCAGAATATTGGAAAAGACACCTATTTTTATTTTGCTGTAGATTCAAAAGCTGGAATGCGTGATGAAGCTGCTTTACGGCCAAAAAATCTTCCAAAAAAGATTGCAGTCTGGTGGGATGTTTCGTCTTCAGGGGCAAATCGTAATTTGCAGGAGGAACTTAATCTTTTGCAGGTTTATGTTTCTCAGCTTCAAAATCCTACTGTAATTGTAGTTCCATTTTGCAATCAGGTTCACGAGGCTGTTCAATTGACCGGAAATTCCAAAAAGCAGCTTAAAGAACTTGCAGATTTTATAAATGGCCTTGAATATGATGGTGCTACAAATCTCAATTATGATTTCGCGGGACTTGTTGCAGCTGATGAAGTTCTTATTTTTAGTGATGGAATTGCAAATTGGGATGAAGAAAAAAATCAGATTTCAAATTCTTCTGTCGGTTTTTCGGGAGTGGCTTCTGCTGGTACGAAAAAAAATAATTGCGTTATCAATACAATAAATTCTTCGGTTTCGGCTTCTCATTCGTATCTTCAGAATCTTGCACAGAAAAACGGTGGTGTTTATATAAATCTTTGTACAAAATCTGCGGATGAAGGTGTGAATCTTTTGAAGAACGAGCCTTATCATCTTATTTCTGCTGAATATAATCCGTCTTTAATTAGTGAAGTTTACCCTCAATCTGGTGAAATTGTTAGTTCGGATGGAATTTTTGGTGTAAGTGGAAAATTGAACCGGAAAGAAGCAAAAATCACACTGAATTTTGGCTATGGAAAAACTGTGGAAAAATCAGTTACCGTGGAAGTGAGTGCAATTGATTCTGTTCCTTGTGATTACGTTGCTCGTCAGTGGGCGGCAAAAAAAATTGATAATTTAAGTTCTGATTACGAAAAAAATGTTACTCAAATTACTGAACTTGCAAAAAACTTTGGCATTGTTACAAAAGATACCTCGCTGATTGTGCTTGATTCAGTTCAGGATTATGTTCGCTATGGAATTGTTCCGCCGGATGAACTTTTGGATGAATATAATCGTCTTTTGCAAAATCGAGGAACTTTCAAACCCGTGGATGGAGCTGATTCAGGTGAAAAGGGAAAAGTTCCGCAATCAGTTTACCAGACTTTTAAGGAATTCCGTGAATGGTGGAATAAAAAGCCAGGTGATTTTAAGAAAGATAAGAAAAAAGAAGGATTTTTTGGAGGCATTCGTTTGATGAATTCGCCGGCAGATTACGAAGAGGCACCTCAAGCATTTGATCAGGAAGATTTTGTGGAACTGATGGATGCTGATGTTTTGAGGACAAATCGTATGGGAGTGACTAATTCTTTGGTAGAAAGTCGTGGTCGCTCTGATTTTGCAAGTGAACAAGAAAGATCTGCAAAAGGTGTTGATGGAGCTTCATCAGACGAAAAAAATACCGATGCAAAAATTCAGCTGCAGGCCTGGAATCCTGATATGCCTTATCTTTCTGAATTAAAACGTACCAGAACAGAAGAAATGTATGCAAGATATCTTGAGCTTAAAAAAGAATACGGTGGTTCGCCGGCATTTTATATGGAAGTTTCCGATTATTTTGCAGAAGAAGGTTTGGACTGGCAGAGTATGAGAATTCTTTCTAACCTTGCAGAACTTAATCTTGAAAATACCGATGTTCTTCGTGCGCTTGGAAACAAACTTGTAGAACGTGGTAATTTTG
>JAILCM010000296.1 GCA_024680155.1 Treponema sp. | reverse complement strand
TTTTCGTAGGTAATAATATTTTTTGAATAATTATTTCCCTGTTTTAGTGCAACAAGACCAGTTGTAAGTGTAGTTTTTTGAGCATTTCCTTCTTCCGGCAAAACAAGAGAAGTAAAAAGATGTTTTTTATTAAGAATGATTTTATATTCGTCAACATAATAATCATCATCAGCAGTAATTTTTATATTTACAACAGTGGTTCCATAAGGAAGAAAATCAAAAACGATTGGTTCACCAGCTTCATCCCTATTTATAGAAAATTCTACCGGTTTTTGTGCATCCGAACTCAATTCTTCAAAAACTTCGTTTGTTTCGTCAATAAAATTGCTTTTATCATGATCTAAACCGGCAAAATTTGTTGTTCTTGTCTGAACCGCAGAATATTCAACCGTTGCATGAACATCATTCTTAAAAACTTTAATCGTTAACGGGTCATCATAACCATTTAAATAAACAGGACTTGAATTAACCTGTGCATTTTCAAAACGCTCTGCAGCTTCGCCTTCCAGTTCATAACCAATTTCGTATTCTGTAACAGTTTTAGAATAAATAATCTGATTATAATCCGGCTGACTGTTTTTTATTACAACAATTCCAGCAGAAATTTCTTTATTCTTTAATTCAAGGTCTTCATCATCGTCTTCAAAAACCTCTTTTGGATCTACAACTTCTGTTTCTGTAACGCTTGTATCTCCAGTTTTAGAATTTCCATCATTAGTAACAAAACTTTCAAAAAGATTTGAACATCCAGCAAAAAACAAACCTGCAAAAATCAAAGTAAAAAATGCAATCTTTTTCATCTTATTTTATTCCTATTCAATTTTTTCAACAATAAATTCGACGCGACGATTTTTCCACCAGTTCTTTTTATCTTGCCATTCTGCAATAGGTTTAGAACCGCCCAAACCTTTAGTAGAAAGCATTTCTTGTGGAATATTTCTTTGAATCAGTAAATTACGCACAGAATCGGCCCTGTCTTTTGAAAGAGGAATTAATTCTTCCCTGTCTTCACGCTCTGTATTTGTTACATTATTTGCATAACCTTCAATTATTACAGAACAATCCAAATGTTCGTTAAGCTGATCTGCTAGACTATCCAAAGTTTCATAGTTTTCTTTA
The DNA here is from genome assembly GCA_024680155.1 of Treponema sp. Taxonomy (GTDB): domain Bacteria; phylum Spirochaetota; class Spirochaetia; order Treponematales; family Treponemataceae; genus Treponema_D. The sequence continues at coordinate 10,279 of JAILCM010000296.1, read as the reverse complement.
CGCTGAGCTTCTGAAATTTTTACAAAAGTAGCTTTATCCGGGTCAAAGTGAATTGTATTTACAATAATCTTCCATTTTTTATCTGGAATTATAACAGTCATAAGAATTCCAGACTTTACATCATCTTTTGCTGTAACTTGCTGCTGATTAAAACGATTTCTATCGGCTTCGCATGGAACAACCGTAAGAACTGCTGTATAAAGGTTCATAGAATAAATTTCTTCACCGTTATCGGTAGAACCATCCCATGTTACTTTATAAGGCACTTCACCATTTCCGGTAAAGATTTTAATGCAGAAATTCTTCTGATCAAAAATTTCAACTTGCCATGAATCTGGAGTTTCGCTTATATTTTCAACAAAAAGTTCAAAATCAACTGTATCATTTACGCCGTCACTATCAGGAGTAAAGTTTTCTTTTATAGAAGCCTGAATAGTTGCATTTACAGGTTCTTTAATTTCTTCTGGAGCACGGTACATTACATTTCCTGCAGCAGATTCTGTATCTGGTTCAAAAACAAGATTTGGTTCTTCTACAAGTTCATCTTCAAAATTATCAATTTCTTCAAAAATTGTAACTGGAGGTTCTACAACTGCAACTTCTTCTTTCTGAGCTTCTTTTATCATATTTTTGTGGAAAAGCCCAAACGGATAACATCTTACACCAATCGAAACTGTAAAAAACGAAGCAAAGCCGCCGCCAATACTAGTGTCATAAAATGTGTTCCAATCCGAACTTATAAAAGGAATGCACAAATCGGTTCCGCAATAAAAATCTGCTTCAAAAGAAACTTTTCCAAAGAAACAGCGGGCATTTTCCTGACCGAATTTAATATCAATACTGCGTCCTTCTTCTTTTGCACGTAAAGACGGATAATAATTTGTAGTTATACAATCAACTCCAAACGAAAGTCCAGGAGCAAGATTAAGCCAAGGAGGAAGTTTTTTTACAGAAACATGAGTTATAAGTCTTCGTACGCGGAATGAAAACAAATTATTTTCAAAATGATTCATTAATGCGCCCGATGCAACGCCTTCTCCCCACATTGAGCGGTTATATTCAAGACCAACAAGCCATCCGCCAAAATTATAACCAATTCCACTGGCAAAAAGTCCGCCATAACTGGTCATAGGAAGAAAATCCTTACTTGTAAAAGTTAAAGGAAAAGCAACACCGCCGGCACCTTCAATATAGGCATCGGTTAATTTTAAATCTGTTATTCTTGGGAAAAATTTTGGACTGTCAGATTCTGCATAGATTTGACTACAAAACAAGAACAACGCAAGAAGTACACATTTAATTTTTCGCATAATCAGCCATTACTCAAAATAAAATTTTTATCTAATTTTAGATAACTTTTAGAAAGATTAACGAAGAGAAAATTTTATTTCAAGTAATAAACTGTAATAAAACGCAACAAAACGCAAATATTACAAAAGTTTATTTTATTTTACCAACTCTACCACGCGGCCAGAATCGGAATACAGGTTTTCCAAGAATTAATTTTTGATCTACATACTGCGGTTCAATAATAGAATAATACAAAATTGACAGATAATCTTCTTCCGAAACCGATGTCAAAACTGCAATATCACCATGACGCATATCATAAGAATTAAAGCGGTTATCACCCATCATAAAGTAACAATTTTCAGGAATATACTGAGGATTTCCATTAAAATCGTTTGGAGGGAAAACCGGCATATTTCTCTGGTCAAGAATTGTAATATACCATCTTAACAAGTCAGAAAGATTTTCGTATTTCATTATTGTTTCATCTTTTGCAATTGCATCTTCGCTAACTTTTCCACGAATAAGCTCTGCAGTACGAACAACAAGATTTCCAAAATAGATTTTTGCCATTACATTAACTTTAAAGTTTGCTTCGGTATAAATATCACGCTTCTGATCTGCAGTTTCAAACCAAGAAGTCATAAATCTTTCAAACCATTCGTCACCTTCATTGGCATTCATAATTCTGCTTGTAGATTTATATACATCATTAAAAAGTGTTTCTACATAAGGAACAAAATTATTCATATTGCTAACAAGATTATGTTTATAAACAAGTTTTCTAAAGCGTTTTACCAAATCCTGAGTCTGAATTTTAGCTGTTTCTAAATCAAAGTTACGGCGAGACTGTTCAAATTCAATCATTTTTGCATAACCAGGACCATGAGGCGGCTCAAGAGGATACATCTGTGCACCATTTGGAATTTTAGCTTTAAGATTCCATGCCGCATAAGTATTATCTTTTTCAACAGCTTTAAACTGAGGACTATCTTTAGTTCGTGAATACAAAACTCCATCCTGCATAACAAGCTGCTCACCTTCAACACCAGCAATTCGTTTTACAAGAGGATCTGCTTTTAACTCACCATTTTCGTCGCGGTTAAGATTTACAGACATAAATGTAAGCATATACACAAGCTGACTCGTTACTGTTTTTACTTCTGATTGTCTATCAATTGTATAATGAGGATTTCTTACAACAACAATATCTCCACGCTTATACTTTGTAAAACATGGAAGCCCGATATCTGTAAGAGGAAACTTTGGACCACAATTAAATTTTGTAACTGCAACACGGTCTTTTACAAGGAAAGTTGGAACCATAGATTCTGACGGAATAACATAAAGCTGAACAATAAAAATCTGAATCAACAAAACCATGAACACAGCCTGAACAATTGCATTCACCCAATCAACAAGCTCAAATAAAACAAGAGCAATTCCTCTGCGCTTTTTTCTTTTTGGAGCTGCAACTTTCCAATCTTTAGTAAGGGCAGCCGAATGTTTATCATTCATTCTGTTAGAAAGAATAAGTGAAATTACAAAAATAATGCACCAAAGAACAACACAAACAACATCAAGCCAGTATGGAGTTCCATTTTTACCTGCACGACGCAAAATAAAAGAAAGAAGAAAAACATAAGGCAGATATTCAATAAGTTTTACGGCAACCGGAACCATTTTTCCATTCAACGGTTTGAGCATTTTAAAGAATACAAAAAACACAAGAATTGCTGTATAAACTGCCGCTAAAGGAAAAGCCACTACCGAAATATCAGCTGCAAAATGAATTGAAAACAACGAAAAAAGAATAGAACATAAAAGTTCTACACAAACAATTATAGAAAAAACTTTTGGAGATTTTACACCAGATTTTGAACCAGCACTTCTTGCCGGATGATTAGTTGATTTTTTTGCAATATTTTTATTATTATTAGCCATACTATAAATATAACAAACAAATTAAAATTTGAAAATAACAAATTTACAAGTTCTTAAAAAGTTATTTGCAAGAACTGCTAAATACGCCCAAAATTTTAGAATTCATTTTCTGATTTTAGGAATATTTTAGTTTAAGATTTTAGAATATAAGGTATGAAAGATAAAAGAATACTGGTAGTTGAAGACAGCCGTCGGCTTAATGATTATGTTTCTGAACAGTTGGTAAAGAACAAGTACGATGTAACGCAGGCTTTTTGTGGGCAAGATGCTTATAACGAATTAAAAACAAATTATTTTGATTTGGTTATTCTTGACCTTAAGCTTGGAGATATTAGCGGTCTTTCAATTCTCAAGACAATTAGATTGCAGAATAAAACACTGCCAGTCATGATTGTATCTTCCATAACAGAAGAAGAGACTAAAATTGAAGGTTTCCGAATCGGATGCGATGATTATCTTACAAAGCCGTTCCAAATGACGGATATGCTTATCCGCGTAAAACGAATGATTGAACGCAGCGAACAGATGGATTATCAGTCAGCGCCGGTTCAAGACCTTGTTAGTGCAGGTCCTTTTGAAATTAATGTTGCCATGCAAACAATTAAGAAAAATGGCGCACCAATTCCAATGCGTAAGAAATTCTTTGATATTATGCTCTTCTTTGTGCAGCATCCTAATGTTGCAATAACCTTCCGCAATCTGTACGAAAGCGTATGGAATTCGGAAGCTCCAGAAGATTCAGTTTTGGAAAGTAACCTGTACGTAAATATAAATAACCTGCGTAAATTGATTGAAGATGACCCGGCAGAGCCAAAGTTCATTCAGTCAATACGACACGTTGGCTATATGTTTACGCTTGAAGGTTAATGGATTGCCAGGATAAGCTCTTAACTGCAATAACCGGCAATTATACAAAAAAAAATCTCGTGGTCCTCCACGAGATTTTTTTTGCCCATATCAACATTCTTGCGGGAAAATCAAACTAAAACATGCACCGCCAATATCGGCATCGGTGTATTCAATTTTAATTCCATTCATTTTAGCAAGTTCGTTTGCAACATAAAGCCCCAAACCTACAGAAGGCCTGTTTTTATTGTAATCTTTTGCAACCGATTCAAAACGCGTAAACAAAGAAGAAATTTTATCACTGTCAACGCCCATTCCATTATCAGAAACAGAAAATTTTATACGTCCGTTTACTTTTCCTGCATAAACCTGTACATATCCGTCATCAGTTGCATATTTTACGGCATTATCCAAAAGATTTACCATAATTCCACGCAAAGCCTGTTTATTACAATGAACTTGTGGTAAAAGCTCCGAAATATTCCAGTCAATTTTAACATTTTTAAGTTTAGCCTTTGATTCAATTTGAGGACGAACATTATCAAGAATATCTTCTATAAAAAGAAATTCCTGCGTATTAATAAAACGTCCATCCGAAATTCTAAAGGAAATAAGAACATTTTGAATAATATCGTTAATTTCGTTTACAGATTCGCGCATATCATCTACAACTTCCGACTCAACATTAAGCGCATTCAAATTGGCATAAAGTTCTTCCATTCGATTAATGAGGAGCGTAAGCGGCGTGTTTACGTTGTGAGTTACAAAATAAAGGAACGTACTCTTTTCGTTTTCCATGCGGGCAAGTTCTTTATTACGTGTATAAATTTTATGCTGCTGCAAAAGAAGGTAACATCGCGAAATAAGTTCAGCTGAATCGAACGGTCTGATTACAAAATCATTTACACCAGCTGAATACCCCGCCCTTACAAGATGATTTGCGTAGTAATTAATAATCATGATTATTGGAAGCTGAAGCATATTGAATTCTTCGCGGATTCGACGGCATAAATCAAATGCTTCATCTCCATTGTTTGTTGGGTCAATAACAATCATCTGGATTTTTCCATTTTGAATATCAGAAACAATATCGTCTTGAGATTCTTCTTCAACACAGAAAAAGCCTTCGCTTGAAAGAATCATTTTTATAGACAAATCCATTGTAGCACGATTACCATAAACACAAACTGCAGAATTTTTATATTCTTCAAAATCTTTTGAAGCAAATTCTTTCTGCATATCAATATTTGTTACCGAAGGAAGATTTTCGTTTTCGGAAGATTGAGATGCAGATTGCAGTTCAAGTCCAAGAATCGTTTTCATCTGTAAAATATACTCTTCAATAGCCTTTGAATATGCTACGATTTTTGTATAATCCTGAGTTTTTTCCATTAAATTTGAAATTGCAAGAATAATTTCAAGTGGCTGCTGGAGCTGTTCACGAATTAATACAAGAAATTTAGTAGAAACAGTTTTTGTAGCAATAAGTTCATCAAACGAAATTTTATGATTAAACGTAAAGTACGAAATAAGTTCATCCTGTTTTTCACGCAAACGGATTTTATCGGAATAAATATTGAGTACACTAAAAGTAATCTGGCAAAGCATAAATGCAAACAAAGATGAATATTCGTTCATAAACTGTTTTTTAAACACATAAGTAACCGATTCAAAAACAGAAATCAAAATCCACGGAATAAAACAGATGTAGCAGAATTTCCAGTTAAGATGAACTGTCTTGTAACTTGAAATAAATAAAACCGTAATAAACGAAATTACAATAAGGAAAGAAACACGCCCCGCAAAATTTGTAATGAAATTTGAATAGCAGATTGAATTCATTACAGGACCAAACATAAATACAAGAAAACGCGTTTTTAATGTATAGAAAAATGTAACTACAATAGAAACGCCGGCTACAAAATAATAAGTTTCGTTACGTAAAATCACAAACTGAATAATAAGATAAATTGTAAACAGGCCGACTATTGTAAATATCATGCATTCAAAAAATAAATCTGTGGCATGGGTAGCATAAAAATCAAGTTCATCAAGCACAATAGGATGAAGATAAATTAACGAGTCTGATTTAAATTCTATAATAAAAGTACTTGCAGAATTTGCCGGAACCGAAACATGGAATACAGATTTGTTCAAACGCGCATCAATTACAGGAAGCGGCACCATTTCAAAACGAACAGCTTCATACCCTTTTCCTTTTGTATTAATATCGCGGTTTATAATATAATAGCTTTTATCCTGCGGAGTATCGTTTTCTATTATAACTTTTTCATAAGCAACTGGAGAAGAAACAAAAATCTTTTTACCGATATATTCAGTCCAGGGTAAAAAATCAGAAATTAATTCCATTGTTGAAATTACAAAACTGCTCTGATAAAAGGTTATCGTAGAATTAACAGGATTATTTGTTTTATACGGATTATAAAACGCTGCAAACAAAGCAATTATAATTGAAATCAGAATTATACATATCAAAGTTGGAATAAAATGCTTTTTCAAATTTCCCTCCAGTGATTTTTTTCGCGCAGTTTGAGCATTACAAAAATGGCTCCAAAAAGAATAATAAACAAGATTGCTATAAGAGTTGTAAATCCGACATTAGGTTTTATATAAGGTTCAACTCTAGATCTTAATCCATATTTCAAATAGATATCATCAATTTCGTTAAATTCAAGCATTTCAATAATTGCAGTATTAATAGCTTCTATATCATGATAATCTTCAGTTTTAGTTACAAAACGATATTCAATTCCAAAAACAGGATGAGAAATTGCAAGTTCTTCGTTAAATCCAAGTTCATCTCTAAGAAGATACGCAAGTCTTGAAGAAACAAACGTATAATCAGCCTGATTATTTGCAATTTTATAAAAAACTTCGGCAACAGAATTACAGCTATCATTATAATTTCTAATTCCAAAAGGTTCAGCCCATTCTCTTCCAAAAGGATTATCTTTATAAGTTATGAACCGTCTTTTCTCATAATTCATAAGAACATCTACACTATCTTCCGGACGAGAAACCATTACGCAATCATCATAAATATACGGAATTGAGTGAATATATTCATTTGAGCCAAAAAAAGACGATTCCTTAAAAAGAAGATTTGTATCTAGAACTGAAAAATGAAATGAATCTGTGTAAAAAGTTAGCCCTAAATATTCAATTGGAATTCCTGTTTTTTTGGAAACAAGAGCAGCAATTTCGGCATGAGGTCCATAAAACATTCTTACAGAATTATAAAAACTGCTATTATAATCTTCAGCAAATAAAATTGATTTTGTTAAAAGAAACACAAAAAAACAAACTGAAGAAAAAACTTTTTTTATTTTATTAATCTTTGTCATAGTTTTCATGTCCTTCCATTAATTTTCTGAATCCGAATTTTTATTACGTTCATCCAAGCCCAGTTTTCCAAGGAAAGTCATCTGGCCTTTAAAATCAAAAATTTCGCTCGAAATAGAAATGTTTGCCTGATAAATTTTTTCAACAACCAAATCTACAAATATGCCGATATCATCTGATTCTTTGTTTGAAAAGAGAGCTATAAAAACGCCGTCACCTTTGTAAGAAGTTACAACACCCGAGTTAAGATTTTCTTTTATAATTTCTGCAATTTTCTTTATAGTTTCTATATCTGACGTTTCTTTGGTAGTAAAAATTGCAACCGAAAAATTGCGGCCAAAAACATCAAACTGAGAAATTTCTTTTTTAATCTGTTCCTTTATATAATATGAAGAAAATAATCCTGTTACAGGTTCTATAATTTGAGCCTGGAATTTTTCTACAGTTTCTTTTTCAAGTTGTTTAGTAAGCCGTTCATCAATTGCCTTTACATTTTGTACTTTGCGTTCTGCATTTTTTCGACTATATAAAATTATCCAAAGAACAACGCCAACAATTAAAAGAAGCAAAACTATTACAAGAGTGACGGAAAAAACTGTAAGCGCGTTTAGTCGACGGCTTCCACTATAAAATTCAATATTTTTATGAATTGAATAATTTTCAGCCAACTGACTGATTGTTCCATCAAGATACAAACGGTAAAGCCGTTCAGAAATTAGTTCACATTTTTGTAAATCTGCTATAAAGAAGGCAAAACTAAAACTTATATGCGATTTTTTATCTGCTGATTCTGCAACAAAATAAGGTGCCGTACAACAAACCATTTCACGTGCATAGGTATTATCATCAAGACTTTTTGAATCAAAAAAAACAGAAATTCTTTCATTTTCATCATAAGCTGTAATTACAAAATATACGGGTTCAATTCCAGTTAAGAAAACAATTTCATCCAAAACCGCATTTTGAAATCTTTTAGTTGAAGCCATAAGTGATGGAAAATTAACACTCCCGGCTCCACCCTTTTGAGCGAATAATAATGAAGAAAATAATAAATACAGAATTACAAAAAACTTCTTTTTATTCACATTATACCTTCCATAAATATTATAACATATTTTTTTAATTTTTTGGTAATTAAAATTTGAATTTTAGCTAATATTAAGATTCATTGTGTATATTATAATTGTAAGCTAGATTTCAAAACTTGTTTTTTTTCCTCCTTTTTTTTATTTACTGCAGGGTTCCCAAAAGGAATCCTGTTTTTTTTTTATAGAAGAAATAATTGCTTATAATTTGTTTCCATTTGTTTAAAAAAATCATCTGTATTTTCATTTCGTAATTCTATAACGGAATTATACACTTTTTTAATTTCAGCTGGTTCTGTAAATTTTTCATCTTTTAAAAATTGAAATGGAGCGTCTGTTTCTAAAAGAAGATTTTGTACAGGCAATTCTTTAACACAAGCAATCACTTTTTTGTTGTTATTCATAATCTGCTTGCCAAAACTAAAAAATCCGTTAATTCCACGATTTAATAGACTTTTTGCTTCGACAGGTGGGCCCATAAATGAATGAAAAAGTACCGACGGAAGTTTTTTAAGCTGATTTGAATATTCAAACAATTTATGATTCGCTTTTCGGCAATGAACGACAAGAGGCATTTTATATTTTAGAGCAAGTTCCAGCTGAATGTTCCAGGCAGATTCTTGTTCGTTCTGGTGGCCAATAAATTCTTGTGTAAAATAATCAAAACCAGCTTCACCGATTGCAGAAAGTTTTTTTTCTTGTAAAAGCCCTTCCAGAAAATCTGCATTTAAACGTAAATCTGAATAACCGCAGCTTTGTGGATGAATTCCATAAGAAAGAATCACGTTATTTTGAGCACTTTCCAGCTGAACCAACCACTCTTCTTGTGAATGTGCACAAGAACATCCATAATAATTTGCTGGAATTCCAAAATTTTTGCTGTAAAAATAGTGAAAATGTGCATCAAAATACGTTTTTTCTGCATTTTTTTCTAACATATTTTTTATTATAACCGAAAATAATGGTAACAACCACAAAAAAACTGTTATGTGGCGGCCCATTTGGGGATCATTTTTTTATAACGGGAGTAAAGAAAAATGAAAAGTTACACACTCAAAAGCATTGGAAAAAAGACAGATTACATGACAATCGTTCGTGAAATGGAAGACGGATTTGTAGTAAAAATTGTTCGTGATTTGGACGGCTACGAAGACATAAAAACTGATTACATCAGCCGGGAACTTTTTGACAGCTGCATCAGAACCGGCTATCTTACAGAAATTACTGAACCAGTAAAAGTTGCAGTAAACGCTTAGTTTATATTAGCAGTTAGTAGTTAGCTGAAAGCTATTAGCAGTTAGCCGATGAGTATTAGCCACAAGCAATTTTAATGCAAGTGCTAACAGCTAACTGCTAAAAGCTAACCGCAAATCTTAATTAGCTTTAATGCTGTTTTTTACAATTACGTCGTGAGCAGAACCTTCGCGGATAGAAGCAGGACTTAACAAAGTAATCTTAGCTTTTTTCTGAAGTTCTGGGATTGTTACGGCACCACAGTTACACATTGTGTGAATAATCTTACTTGTAGTAGTCTGTACGTTATCGTGGAGGCTTCCTGCATAAGGAACGTAAGAATCAACACCTTCTTCAAATGCCATTCCTTTTTTACCACCTAAATCATAACGCTGCCAGTTACGGGCACGGTTAGAACCTTCACCCCAGTATTCTTTTACGTAGTTACCATTAACAATAAGTTTGTTTGTAGGAGATTCATCAAAGCGGGCAAAATAACGTCCGAGCATTACAAAATC
>JAILCM010000054.1 GCA_024680155.1 Treponema sp. | reverse complement strand
TCTACAGAAATTGTTGCACCGGTTCTTCAGTCAGTTTGGTCTGCACGCCGAAGACTTGCTCCTGCTTTTGGAACAATGATGGGAACAAGTGAACTTTTGCTTATTTCTATGCAGATGGACGACCAGTGGATTGCATTTATTAAACAAAAAATGGGTGATTCAGGCGTTACACAGGCAATGGAAGAGTTTTTGTTTGGAATTTCGTATGAACAGATAAAAAACTTACGAAGCACATTGCGCGAAAAAGGAATTCCAGCTATTGGCCGCGATGAAGTTTCAAAATTCCTTGGTGAACACGTAAAAACCGATGCCGGACTTGATTACCGGGATTTTTATTCTATGTATACAGTTCGTCGTGATAATGCACGTTCAAGAGCAAGATTAAAACTTGAAGGCCCACGAAAAACACTTGAAGATTACTTTATTCAGTTCATTACAGAACAAAATGAGGAGAAACAAACAAATGACACCTTCGCAAAGAGCTGAAAAATCCCCAGAACAAAATGAAATAAACGCAAAAGAAGAAAAAACAAAGCGTATTCCATATCATTTTGGAGAAAAATTACGACATGCACGCGAACACAAAGGTTATACACTTAAAGTTGTTGCAATGCGTGCCGGTGTAAGTGAAAGTCTTGTTTCTCAAATTGAACGAAATCATGTTTCGCCTGCAATTGATACTTTGCTTGCTCTTGCCGATGTTCTCGATTTAAACCTTGAATATCTTTTTGAAGAATACCGCAAAGAAAAACCAGTTCACATTATTAGAGCTGATGAACGCCCAGTAATGGCAGAAGAAGATACAACTTACGAAGAACTTGCAGGACATTCTTCAAGCGGCAACGAAAGCACAATTGAATCATATATCGTAAAAATTCCAGCTGGTTCTCAGACACACCGCGGTTCTTACGGACATTTAGGACGCGAAATTGGCATTGTTTTAAAAGGACAGGCAACTCTTATTTACGAAGGCAACGAATATATTTTAAATGAAGGTGACAGCGTTTCTTTTGCGGCAAATGCTTCTCACACGTTGGAAAATTGCAGCGACACAGACCTTGAAGCAATCTGGTTTGTAACTCCCGCTCAACGTTTTATAAAATAGTTAACTTTTAAAACTGATTAGCTCAAAGGTGGCAAATAAAAAAGTGATTTTAAAATTGAATTCTAAAAGATTTTGCACACTCCTTAAAAAAATTGCCGTTTCTTTTTCAACCGCGTTTTTACTTATTTTTGCGATTTTTGGGCTTGCTTCCTGTAAAACGACACAAGCTTTAGTAAAAGAAAAAATCACTAATCCCGAAATTCTACCAGTAAGTGAACTTGTACCAGCCGAAATTATCTGGCAAAACGTACAAGAAGGCGTAGAAATGACCGGTTTTGAAATAAAGCATCTTGGAGTAAGCTGGCATTGCGTAAAAATCGACCTTGATACTCCAGGAATAAAATTATTTTACCAACCAACCCCAGAAACTTTGGGACATATTTTTAGCGTAAAAAAAGTTGCCGCCCAAGAACAAGCCATTGTTGCAATTAATTCAACTCCGTTTGATTTGGACGGAAAAACTTATTTGCCGGTTGGAATTACAAAATACGAAAATCAGACAATTTCTGAAATAAACGAACGGTATTGTGCGCTTTGTTTTAATCAAAATGAAAAAGGAAATCTACGCGCTTTTATAGAAGATTCACAAACAGAAGAAAATTTAAACCAGTACCCGTATGCTTTCGGTGGATTTTTTACAATTTTACACAACGGAGAAATGAACTCTTTTGCAAAGAATAAACGTTCACGAGTTGGAGCCGGAATCAGCAGCGAAGGACGTTTTCTTTTTCTTATGGTTGCAACTCCAAATTTTAGTCCTAACGACCGCAACGGTTTAAATTACGAAGAATGTGCAGAAATCTTTAAAGCCCTTGGATGTAGCGATGCAATGCAGTTTGACGGCGGATATTCCTCTGCACTTGTAGTAAACGGAAAAGATATTGAAAAGCCATTTTTACAACGCAAAGTTCCAACAATTCTTGGATTCAAACACCAATAAAAAAAAATTAAAAAATCAAATCTAGTTGTCACGTTTTTTGTTTATCTGTATAATTATAATTAATATATGGAATTTTCTGTATATTTATACATTTTTCATTCTAAATATGCAAAAAAAGGCAACGATGCCGCATACGAGAAGGGGGAACCGCTATGACAAAAGAAGAAGAGTCTACCATCAAAAAACTGGAGAAGTTAGCAATCCATAATGACCCTATTAATCCGGATTTATACCAGAAATACGATGTCAAACGCGGTCTCCGAAATGCAAACGGAACTGGTGTACTTGTAGGACTTACCCGCATTGGTGATGTAGTTGGTTACCAGATTGGCGAAAACGGCGAAAAAATTGCAATTCCTGGTAAACTTATTTACCGTGGTTATAATGTTGAAGATTTGATTAACGATGCAAAAAAGAATAAACAGTTTGGTTTTGAACAGACAGCTTATCTTCTTTTGTTCGGTGAACTTCCAAATCAGGCAAAATTGGATTCTTTTTCAAATTATCTTGGACAGTATCATACTTTGCCGCCTAACTTTACCGAAGACATGATTATGAAAGCTCCATCGGCAGACATTATGAACAAAATTGCCCGCGGAGTACTTGCAAGCTATTCTTATGATGAAGATCCAGAAGGACGCGGAGTTGGAAATATTATCCGTCAGTGCGTTCAGTTAATTGCACGTTTTTCTACATTGGCAGCTTATGGTTACCAGGCAAAACGCCGCTACTACGACAACAAAAGTATGTATATTCATAATCCAAATCCGGAACTTTCTACAGCTGAAAACTTCCTTCACCTTATCCGCCCGGATATGAATTATACAAAACTCGAAGCAGAAACTCTTGACATTGCGCTTATTCTTCATGCAGAACATGGTGGAGGTAACAACTCTTCTTTGACAGTTCACGTTGTTTCTTCTGCCGATACTGATACTTATTCTGCAATTGCCGCAGCAGTTGGTTCTCTTAAAGGTCGCCGTCATGGTGGTGCAAACATTCGCGTTGTAGAAATGATGGATGACATTAAAGCAAACGTAAAAGACTGGTCAAGCGAAAAAGAAGTTTCCGATTATATCCGTAAAATTGCTTCTAAAGAGGCTTTTGACCACACTGGACTTGTTTACGGAATGGGACACGCAGTTTATACAATCAGTGATCCTCGTGAAGTTTTGTTGAAGGCTAAAGCAAAGGAACTTGCAAAAGAAAAAGGTTGCCTTGAAGAATTTGAGCTTTATAACTTGATTGAAAAAGTTGCTCCACAGATTATTTGTGATGTTCATCATTCAGATAAAAAAGTTTGTGCAAATGTAGACTTTTATTCAGGATTCGTTTACACAATGCTCAACATTCCGCGCGAACTTTTTACACCAATTTTTGCAATTTCTCGTATTGCAGGATGGTCAGCTCACCGCATAGAAGAGATTATTTCTGGCGGAAGAATTTATCGTCCAGCTTACAAAAATGTTCTTGCCGAGCGTAATTACATTCCGCTTATGGAAAGAAAATAACGTAGATTTTGGACGAACGCATTTTTAGCGTTGAGCACATATTTGGGGCGAGGCTGAATCTTTATGGCAAAAGAACGTATAGATAAAATTCTTTCTCATCAAGGATTTGGCTCTCGTAAAGATGTAAAAAAGCTTTTGCGAAGTTCCGAAGTCTTGGTGAATGGCCAGCGCATTTTTGATTCAGCAAGTCAGCTCGACCCAGAAAAAGATTTACTCACAGTTGATGGCGAAGAAATTTCTCTTATGGCAAACCGCTACATCATGATGAATAAAATCATGCACACAATCAGCGCAAACAAAGATGGACTTCATCAGACAGTTTTTGACCTTCTTTCTCCAGATTTACGAACTCCTTATCTTGAAGAAAAACTTCATCTTGTGGGCCGCCTTGATATGGACACCGAAGGCCTCTTGCTTTTTACAACCGACGGAGAACTTACCCACCGCCTGATTTCGCCAAAATCGCACATATGTAAGACGTATTTTTGTGTGCTTGAACACCCCGAAAGTGACGAACACAAAGAGGAAATTGAGCGGCTTTTTAAAAAAGGAATTGAAGTAGGCCCAGAAGATAACGAAGCAGGATTTAAGTGCGAACCAGCTGAAATTAAATGGGCAAGTGAAGAAGAATATACTCTGCACACCAAAAAGAGCTCTGTTCTAGAGACGCTGGAAAAAACGGGACTTTTGGATGAAGGCAAGAAACTTTCAAAAAATGACTCCCCAGCAGAGACAGTTTCCCCTACAAAAAATCAGAATAATCAGTTCCCACTCAATCCGCAAAATCAGGTTGCTCTCCTCACAATTTATGAAGGAAAATATCATCAGGTAAAAAGAATGTTTGCCGCCGTTGGAAACAAAGTTATTTTCTTAAAAAGGATTTCTATGGGCGGGCTGAACTTAGACAACGAGCTTGAACCAGGAAAATACAGGGAAGTTTCGGAAGAAGAGCTGGAGTTGCTGAGGTAAAAAATTGGAATATTTTGCAATAGATTTTGAAACTGCAAACAGCTACCAGAACAGTGCGTGCTCGGTAGGAATTGTCCGCTTTGTAGACGGCATAGAAAAAGACAGTGTTTATTCACTCATCAAACCGGCAAAAATGTATTTTTGCCCAGATTTTGTAGACATTCATGGAATAAGCTATGGTGATGTTCGAGATAAGCCACAATTCCCGGAAGTATGGCAGACAATTGTTGAACCTTTTTTAAGCACATCACAAGAAAATCAGATTAATTTTGTTGCCCATAATGCCCAATTTGATATGGGTGTTATCCGTGGCTGCTGCAATTATTACGGAATGCCAGTGCCAGATGCAAATTACGCCTGTACTCTAAAAATTGCCCGCAAAGTATGGAATGAATTATATTCGCACAAGCTCACTTTTTTAGCAGAACAGTTTGGCATTGTTTACGACGCACACAACGCCCTTGACGATGCCCGAACCTGCGGAAAGATTTTTGCAATGGCTGCAGAAAAGATGAATTACGGGATTGAGGAATTATTTAGAGAAAATTACTGTAAACTGTGCGACTGATAATATTTCCAGTTATAAAAAAACACCATAAGATTTCTAAAATCCCCATGTTTACACTCCCCGCATTCTCTTGTAATATACACCCATGACAGATATCGAAATCGCTCAGAAAAACAAAATGATTCTTGTGGCTGATGTTGCCGCAAAAATTGGAATCTCTGCCGACAAGCTCGAAAACTACGGGCCTTACAAAGCAAAGATTACATTTGAAGAATTGCGTACTCTACAAAATAAGGCAGCTAAAAATCCGGGTAAACTGATTCTTGTAACAGCTATTACTCCAACTCCAGCTGGGGAAGGAAAATCGACTGTAAGTATTGGACTTGCAGACGGATTGAACAAAATCGGTAAAAAAACTGTAGTTGCCCTTCGTGAGCCAAGTCTTGGACCTTGTTTTGGTGTAAAAGGCGGTGCTTGCGGTGGCGGTTATGCTCAGATTGTTCCAATGGAAGATATCAATCTTCATTTTACAGGCGACATTCATGCGATTTCTATTGCCAACAACCTGATTGCAGCTCTTATCGATAATCATTTGCAGCAGGGAAACGAATTAAACATTGACCCACGTACAATTTCATGGAAACGCTGTGTTGACTTGAACGACCGTGCCCTTCGCAATATTACAATTGGACTTGGAGGAAGACTTCAGGGAGTACCTCGCGAAGACCATTTTAGCATTGCAGTTGCTTCAGAAATTATGGCAATTGTATGTTTGAGCCGTACAATCAGCGAACTTAAAGAAAGAATTGACCGCATTGTAATCGGACAGAATTATGCCCGCGAAAACGTTACATTTGGACAGTTAAAATGTACTGGTGCAATTGCGGCTCTATTAAAAGATGTAATCAAACCAAACCTTGTTCAAACTCTGGAGAAAAATCCGGCCTTTGTTCACGGTGGACCTTTTGCAAACATTGCGCATGGCTGTAACAGTGTAAACGCAACTTTGTGTGCTCTTGCAACCGGAGATTACGTTGTTACCGAAGCAGGATTTGCCGCAGATTTAGGTGCAGAAAAATTCCTTGATATAAAATGCCGTGCCGCAGGTCTTAAACCAAGTGCCGTT
>JAILCM010000271.1 GCA_024680155.1 Treponema sp. | reverse complement strand
AAGGAAGTTCCTTATGGTTCTAACCCAGACCGCCTTATCGTAAAGTGCTATGGTGCTGACGATGTTCGTGAAGGTGTTGCAATTATGTGGCACGAAGATGTTGATGTTTCTATTACAGGAAACTCTACAAACCCAACTCGTTTCCAGCATCCAGTTGCAGGTACTTACAAGAAGGAAAGACTCCTTGCAGGTAAGAAATACTTCTCTGTAGCTTCTGGTGGTGGTACAGGTCGTACACTTCATCCAGATAACATGGCTGCAGGTCCAGCTTCTTACGGATTCACTGATACTTTGGGTCGTATGCACTCAGATGCTCAGTTTGCAGGTTCTTCATCAGTTCCAGCACACGTAGAAATGATGGGCTTCATGGGAATGGGAAACAACCCTATGGTTGGTTGTACCGTTGCCTGTGCAGTTGCTGTAGCAGGTTCATTCTAGTTTTGTTCGCGAGTTTTCGCGTAAGCGGAAACTCGTAAGCAAACCGCAGGTTTGCGACGCGCTCGATAAATCTCGTGAGCCGAAAGTAAGTAAATGCTAAAAAACAGTCCCGACGGACTGTTTTTTTAACGCATTTTCTATTTTACGCTTTCATTTTTAGTAATGCCTTCTTATCTATTGCGGGGCTGTAGAGGTATCCTTGGTATAATTTTACGCCTATAGATTCAAGGGCATTCTTCTGGTCGGTAGTTTCTACAAATTCGGCTAGAACACGGAAGTTCAGCGATTTTGAAAGATATACGATTGAATTTATAATTTCTTTTGTGCGTTCATTTCCTAAAAGGCTTTTTACAAGGTTTCCGTCAAGTTTTACCATATCAAACTGGTTGTACTGAAGGTACTGCAAACTTGTGTGGCCCATACTAAAATCATCAAGTGCAAAAATATAACCCATCTCACGAATTTCATTCATTAAGGCAGCGGTTTCCTCAGTAGTTTCAAGGGCTGTTTCTTCCGTAATTTCTATGCAAACTGATCCAGCCTTAAAAGGATACTTTTCTGTAAGTTCTTTTAAGAATGGAAGAATTCTTTTATCATTTAATGTTGAAACTGTCATATTCACGCTGAGTTTGAAAGAATTTCCAAATACATTTCTCATTTCAACCGAATCTTTTACAGATTTTTCAATAATCAAAGTTTCAAGCTCATAAAGACGCGTACTTTCTTTTGCAAGATGAACAACAAGCGGAGGATAAACAATTCCGTATTCATTATGATTCCATCTCAAAAGTGATTCAGCACCAATACATTTTCCCTTATTATCAAATTGAGGCTGATATTTCATTAAAAGAGAATTTTCATTTAGCGATGGTACTTCTTCAAAGCCTTTTGAAAGATTTTCTTTTAAATCATTTACAAGATGTTTTGCAAGCCTTCCTTCATTTCCTTCACATTCAGTGAGAGTTACCGGTTCTGTAGTTTCTTCACTGTGTTTTAAGATTTTTACAAGCAAATCCATTGAATTTGAAAGCTTATTCATGTATTTCTTTTCGTAAATGAGTACAAAAGGTGTATAAATTGCAACCGAAATTACAATGTTTATTAATTGAACAAAAATCGCTCTTACAGAACCAGTTGCAATGTATCCGCTCAAAAATACGGGAACGGTCCAGTTTACTTCATTTACAACTTGCGGAAGAAAATTAATTTTTGCCATCAGATAAGTAAACGAATAGCAGACTTCGGGTACAAGAATAAATGGAATTATAAGGTAAGGATTACAGATTACAGGAAAGCCAAACACCATGAGTTCACTGATATTAAAAACAACAGGAGCTGCAGCAAATTTTGCAAGTTTTTTTGAATTATTTGTTCTTCCAAAAATCAGGATTGCAATCAAAAGTCCAAGCAAAGTTCCGGTTCCGCCAATATGAACGAACGTATCAATAAAAGTTTTAGAGACTATTTGAGTTGGAAGAATTGTCTGGAATAAATCAACGGCTACTTTATCAAGAACCTTGTTTCCGTGAATTCCAAAACACCACAAAATCGACGTTATAAGGATGAATAAAAATCCGCTCGCATATGATCTCTGCATTTTTGAAAAGAGCATGCTGAATATTTTGATAAACATTTCTTCAATGCCAGAAACCTTGAAAATCACCATAATCAGATAATTAAAAATCAGGAAAACAAAAACGGTGCAAAGATAAGGCAAGATAACCTGAATTGAAGAATTAAAAATTGAATCCGCGCCTTCTATAAATGTGCCCGAATCATTTTTTATTTTTCTAAAAAGGCGTTCAAATTTCTGATAGAGCAGGGAACCGAAAACTCCTGTAAGAAGGGCGCTGAAAAGTCCTTGTCCTCCCATTTGCTTAAGATTGAATCCGTCAGAAAAAATGCCTGCAAGAATAAAAAAGCTTGTGATAACAGACAAAAGGCTTGCAAGTTTACTTATAAATCTTTGTCCTTCTTCGGTTGAATTTGTGTAGCTCAGGTTTATTGAAATTGCCATGTAAACTGGAAGAAGCCCAAGCGTTGCAAGCTGGATTAAAAAGAGAAGATTTTGAATTGTTCCGCCCAAAAAGCTTTGTATAAATTTCTGATAGGCCGGAATTGGAAAATAAACAGCTAGAACGGAAAAACTTCCTATAAAAATGATTGGAAAAACCATTACAAGACCGTTTCTGATTGTTCTGAAAATAAGTGACAAAAAATTTGAAGTACGTGTTTTCATAACAAATAATTATAATGTATTTTTGTCCATTTGTTAAAGAAAAAAAAATTATAGAAATCCCCCATGTATTTTTTTTTATTTTTGTGATAGAATAGCGAAAATTTTTCATCTTATTTTTTTATTGGAGTTTTCTTTATGAAAAACATTCAGAACAAATGGATCCGTGGTGCTATCCCGGCTCTTTTGCTTCACTGCAGTATTGGTACAGTTTACTGCTGGTCAATTTTTAGTCAGGAAATCGCAAACCACATCGGATTTTCTAAAGGTGCGGTAGAATGGGCATTCAGCCTCGCAATTTTCTTTCTTGGTATGTCTGCGGCTTTCCTTGGAAATCTTGTAGAAAAGAACATCCACAAATCATCTTTAATTGCTACTATAACTTTTGCTTGTGGTATGGCTGGAACCGGCTTCTTTATCTGGTTTGGTGGAAATCATCAGCACAGCGTTCTTGCTCTTGTTGGTATTTATGTTTGTTACGGCTTTATTATGGGAATTGGTCTTGGAACCGGTTATCTTTCACCTGTAAAAACATTGATGCTTTGGTTTAAAGATAAGAAGGGCTTGGCTACAGGTCTTGCAGTTGCAGGATTTGGTGCTGCAAAGGCAATCGCTTCTCCAATCATGCAGAAATTACTTGGCGATAATCAGAACGGCGAAATTTACAAAATGTTCTATATTCTTGCTGCTGTTTATTTTGTAATGATGTTTGTTGGTCACCTTCTTTTGGCAAAACCAGCTGATTGGGTTGAACCACAGACAAAAACTAAGGATGAAGGAATTATTGCAACTCTCAAACGTGAACCAATTGTTTCTTACATTGCAATCTGGCTTATGTTCTATTTGAACATCACTTGTGGTCTTGCACTTATTTCTCAGGAAAAAATGATTGTAAAATGTATCGGTCTTGCTTCTAGCGTAGGAATTATTTCTACAATTTCTGCAATTTTCAATGCCGGCGGACGTCTCGGATTCTCTGCTTGGGCTGACAAAATGAAGGACCGCAACACAATCTACAAATTGATATTCATCCTTTCTATTGCATTTACAGCAATCGTTTTCTTTACAAAAGGAATTCAGAACGGAGATGGAAATATTCTCCTTATCATATTTGTTCTTGCTTTGATTTTTATTGTAAACGCAGGCTATGGTGGAGGATTCTCAAACATCCCGACACTTCTTTCTGATCATTATGGTATGGGGTCAATTTCAGCAATTCATGGAATTACTCTTTCTGCTTGGGCATTTGCAGGACTTACCGGAAACCAGATGGCAAACGCAATCGTTCAGAAAACTGGTGAATTTGTTGAACTCCACGGTGTAAAAGTAAATCCAGTTGGATATCAGAATGTTCTTATTGTAACAGGATGTCTTTACATTGTTGCACTTTGTCTTTCTTTGTTCCTAGTTCGCCCAATGAAAAAAGTTCGCGAAGAAGCTGAAAAGAAAGCATAATTGTTGGTAAAAGCGTAGTAAAACGTTTTACTAAATCCTTCGGATGATTTATAATAAAAATATGAAAAAGATTTTAATTTCATTTTTTATTATTTTAGCCGGAGGATTTTTTATGTCTGCTCAAAATACAATAAACAATTCTACTACAAATACAACTTCAACTTATGTGCCCGCTTATAAAACAGGAATCGCCAACATCATCGTTAGTGATTATCCAGATCCTGATGTAATCCGCGTGGACGATACTTATTACATGGTTTCTACCACAATGCATTTTATGCCTGGCTGTGTAATTTTGCGTTCTTACAATCTTTTGGACTGGGAATTCTGTTCTTATGTTTACGATGAACTTGAAAAGACTCCGGGACAGCAGCTTTTGGATGGCAAAGGAATTTACGGAAAAGGAATGTGGGCTGCAAGTCTTCGTTATCATGAAGGTCTTTTTTACGTAAGCTTTGTTGCAAACGATACCGGAAAAACTTATCTGTATACTTCTCCGAACATTCAGGGGCCATGGAAAAAATCTACAATAAACGGTTTTTACCACGATATGTCTATTCTTTTTGATGAAGGCCGAGTTTTTGTTGTTCATGGAAATACCGAAGTTCGTCTTACCGAAATGAAAGATGATTTATCTGGTCCAAAACTTGGCGGAATTAACAAAGTTATTATAAAAGATGACCGCGAAAAAGTGTGGCTTGGTTACGAAGGAAGTCATTTTTATAAAATCAACGGAAAATATTATATTTTTGTAATCAATATGCCAAAAGGAAAAATGCGTACTGAAAGCTGTTTTGTTTCTGATAAGGTTGACGGCCCTTACCGCGAAGTTGAAGTTTTCTGTTCAGATTTAGGCGGTTGGAATAGTGGAACTGCTCAGGGTGGAATTGTTCAGTCAAACGACGGGAAATGGTACGGAATTGTTTTCCAGGACCACGGTGCTTTGGGAAGAATTCCTGTTCTTGTTCCGGTTAATTTTGACGGCGAACGACCTGTTTTTGGTGAAAATGGAAAAGCTCCACAAAATGTTACCGTTCTTGATAACCGCCCTGGCTATGAATATGAACCTTTGTATACTTCGGGTTTTGCTGGCCGTGATGGAAAGCTTAGTTCTATGTGGCAGTGGAATCATATTCATAATCCAAAATTGGCTTCGGTTGAAGGGGAAGTTCTTACAATAAAAACTGATAGAGTTGTTGCAAATCCAGTTCAGGCCGCAAATACTTTGACTCAGCGCACGGTTAGTGAAAAATGTTTTGGAAGTGTAAAACTTGATGCAAGTGGAATAAATGAAGGTGATTACGCTGGAATGTGCGCTTTAGAAGGTGAGTATGCTTTTATTGCAGTTACCAAGCGTGATGGAAAATTCTATCTTACAACAGCCGATCATAAACTTCCTCAAGGTCAGCCAAATCCAGCTGAAACACCGCACTTTTTGGAAGAAATAGAAATTGCATCTCAAAAAATTACTCTTGCACTTAAGTTTAATCTTACTCATAATAAAGAAAACGTCCAGCTTATGTATTTTGATGAAGCAAAGGGAGATTTTGTAAGACTTGGCGCTCTTTCCAGCCGTTTGCGCTATACTTTGGATCAGTTTGTCGGCGTCCGTTTTGCATTATTCAATTATTCCACAAAAAAAGCTGGCGGCGAAGCAAAGTTTACTGATTTTAAGTATGATTTTTGGTAAACTATTTTTGTATGAGTAGAAAAGAGCCCAGACTTTCAAGTTTAATCGATAAAGCCGTTTTTGATTACAATCTTATCCAAGACGGCGACCGCATATTAATTGGGGCGAGTGGGGGAAAAGATTCTACCGCCTTGATTGAATATTTTGCGAATCGCTTAAAACGCCCGAATTGTAAGTTTGAAGCTTGTGCCCTTAATATTCAATCTGATTTTGCACCGGAATTTCCTGTTCGAGTGGAAGAATTGATTAAAGAGTGGGGGCTTCCTTTTGAAAAAATTCGTGTGAATATTCTGGAACGCGTAAAGCCCGGCCAGAAAATGAGCTGCTGGTGGTGTTCAACTCAGCGACGTACAGAACTTTTAAATTACGCAATTGCAAACGGTTACAATAAAATTGCCCTCGGCCACCACATGGACGATATTTTGGAAACTTTTTTAATGAACATGCTGAACATGGGCGAGTTTTCCACAATGATTCCAAACTTAAAATACGACAATTACCCTGTTACAATAATTCGCCCGCTATGTTACGTAAGTGAAGCCCGTCTTATAGAACACGCAAAAGAAAATGGCTATGCAGGCTTTGTATGCACCTGTGATTACCTGGAAAACTCCGACCGCCGCCTTGCCCGCCAAAAACT
>JAILCM010000241.1 GCA_024680155.1 Treponema sp. | reverse complement strand
CTTTCGGCAGCAATTCCCAAAGAAGCAATCATTCCACCAACAAGAGCCGCAGGAGCCGCATCAACACCAAAAACTACGCGCACCGAAGAAGAAATCAGCCCAAAAATCAAAATTGGCAGCAGAGAACCGTAAAGTCCATACACCACCGGCAGTCCCGCCACCGAAGCATACCCCATGCTTATAGGAATAGAAACCAGCGCAATAATCACGCCAATAAAAATATCGTGAAGAAAATCTTTAAATATACGAGGGAAAACGGGCCATGGAAACATTTTTCTTTGTGACGACGGAAAAGTCATACTTAGATTTTACCACAGAAATTTCAAAAATAAATAGATAAAAAAAAACGCGATGGATTCTAACAACCATCGCGTTCATATTTATACATATTAAATCGTTATTTTATACAAACCACAACAGAATTATCTGCATTGCTGTAAGGAGCAGGAATATATTTATCTGCTTCCCATTCATTTTCCCATTTGTAACCGTCAAGAAGATAGCGGAACTGATATTCACGACCGGCATCAAGTTCGAGTTTTACAGAAAAAGAACCGTCTTTATTTTTTGTAAGTGCTGTGTCGGTGCTGCTCCAACTGTTAAAATCACCTGCAATATTGATTGTTTGAGCACCTTTTGCTGCTTCTGCAGAAACGATGAATGTTACTGTGCACTTTGTTTTATCTTTTGAAAAAGATTTTTTTAGAGCCATTGACTTCTCCTAATAAGATTCTTTTTAAATAGTATTTCAGCTAGATAATATTATTTTGTAATAATTGTCTTAAAAAATATAACTTTTTTTTAATTTATGCAAGCAAAACTAAAATTCAGTTTAATATTTGGACTGCCAGTTTAGCATGAAAAACAAACGTTTTATTAAATTATAATTTAGATTCCCTGTGATATAACGCTTTATTCTCTTGAAGACTGTACAAAATTTCACTATATTTACTATGAAACAAAAAGTACCGCTGATTTATCCAAATTGCAAAGCGGAAACTGGTTCGTATGAACTGGTAAATCTTGCTAAATAGGAGGCTCTGTATGAGTTCTATCTTATCTAACAATCAAAAACATTATCTTTTTACTTCTGAATCTGTTGGTGAAGGTCATCCTGATAAACTTTGTGATCAGATTTCTGATGCTATTCTTGACCGATGTCTTGAACTTGACCCAAATGCACATGTAGCTTGTGAAAGTTTTGCTACAACAAATTTTGTTCTTAATGGCGGCGAAATTGGTTTCCAGAATCCAGACCCTAAATTGCCAGAAATTATTGCAAAAGAAGCAGAAGGAATTGCACGTAAAGTTGCTCTCGAAATTGGTTATAATGCTCCAGAAATTGGACTTGACGGTAACACTTTTGAATACATGAATCGTCTCCACGCTCAATCTGCTGATATTAACCAGGGTGTTGTAGGAAAAGGACTTGATGAATACGAAGGAAAACAGGGTGCCGGTGACCAGGGAATGATGTTCGGTTTTGCATGCAACGAAACTCCAGAACTTATGCCTGCTCCAGTAATGTATTCACACAAACTTCTTCTTAAAGCAACTGAACTTCGTAAAAGTGGAAAAATTAAATGGTTACGCCCGGATGCAAAAAGTCAGGTTACAGTTGAATACGACGGATTTAAACCAGTTCGCATTGATACAGTTGTAATTTCGCATCAGCATTCAGAGGATGTTGACCACGAAACAATCAAAAATACAATCATCAATGAAATTATTAAGCCGGTTCTTGAACCAACAAATCTTCTTGATAAAGATACAAAATTCTTCATTAACCCAACTGGACGCTTTGTAATTGGCGGACCGGACGGAGATTCTGGACTTACAGGCCGCAAAATCATTGTTGATACATACGGTGGAATGGGAAGACATGGTGGCGGTGCATTCAGCGGAAAAGACCCAAGTAAAGTTGACCGTTCAGCAGCTTACATGGCTCGCTACATTGCAAAAAATATCGTAGCCGCAGAACTTGCAGACCGCGCAGAAGTTGAACTTGCTTATGCAATTGGTGTTCCGTTCCCAGTTAGTATTATGGTAGAAACATTCGGCACAGAAAAAGTTGAACGTTCAAAGATTGAAGACGCAGTTAAGAAAGTTTTTGACTGCACTCCATCTGGAATTGTTGAAACTTTGAACTTAAAACGCCCAATCTACCGCCAAACTGCCGCTTATGGTCACTTTGGCCGCCCAGAATTCCCATGGGAACAGACAGACAAAGTAGAAGAATTGAAGAAAGCAGTAAAATAGTTTGCCACAGTAACCTCGCTAGAACAAAGTGTGGCGAACTCGAAAGGATGATTTCTAATGGATTTGCTTACTGATTCCCAAATGCACGAATTGTTTTCTCGCTTAAAGGCGGCAAATCCATCTCCGGCATCGGAACTGGAATATGTTAATGCATACACTCTTCTTGTTGCGGTAGTTCTTTCGGCACAAGCAACCGACAAAAGCGTAAACAAAGCCACGGCCCCTCTTTTTGAAAAAGTTACAACACCACAACAAATGCTGGAACTCGGAAAAGACGGGCTTATTCCGTATATTCGTTCGATTGGTCTATATAAAACCAAGGCAGAACACGTAATTGCACTTTCACAAAAATTGATTACTGATTTTGGTGGAAATGTTCCGAACAACCGCGAAGAACTTATGACGCTGCCGGGCGTTGGTAGAAAGACTGCAAATGTTGTTTTGAACGTCATTTTTCATAAGCCGACAATGCCGGTAGACACTCACCTTTTGCGAATTTGTCCAAAAATTGGTGTTGCAGAAGGAAGTACGCCAATTGAAGTAGAAAAAGGTTTATTGGAACGAATCCCAGAAGAATATTTGCAGGACGCTCATCACTGGCTTTTGCTGCATGGAAGATATATTTGTACAGCGCGGAACCCAAAATGCGATGAATGCGTTTTAAATGATTTGTGCAAACATAATCAAGGAGAATAAATAATGGAACAAACAATTTCGGAAGCAACAACACAGGGAACTTCGATTACAGACGCAGCAGTTGAAGCAGCAACCCAAACTTTTGGGAATCAGCTTACGGGTTTGTGGCTTTGGGTAAAAGGACATTTTACCTGGGGAAATGTTTTTAAAATTGTTGGGGCCGCTCTTGTAATTCTTTTGATTTTCTTTATTTATAAACTGATTCTTCGCGGAATTAAGAAAGTTCCTTCTTCAAAAATGCCGGTGCAACGTGCAATGCTTGTAAATCGCCTGATAAAATATCTTTTTTATGTTGTGATTATAATGTATGTGCTTAGCGTATTCGGTATAAAATTGAATGCACTTTTAGGAGCAGCTGGAATTGCGGGAGTTGCAATCGGTTTTGCGGCACAAACTTCGGTTAGTAATTTGATTAGCGGACTTTTTGTAATTACGGAAGGTGCAATCAAAATTGGTGATGCAGTTACTGTTGACGGTGTTACTGGAATTGTTGATTCGGTAAATTTGCTTTCGGTAAAAATTCATACTTACGATAATCAGATGGTACGCGTGCCTAACTCTACTATTATCAATTCTACTTTTACAAATATTTCTTACCATCCAAAACGTCGTTTAACTATAAATGTTTCTATTGATTATAATGCTGATATGAAAACTGCACTTGAAGCCTTGCAAAAAGCACCTTCTTTATGCCCGACTGTTGTAGAAGATCCGGCTCCTGCTGTTTGGTTTGATGGTTTTGATGACAGCGGAATTAAGCTTGTAGTTGCGGCTTGGTTTAAATCGGCTGATTTTTTACAGACAAAAAATGATTTGTATATTGCAATTAAACAGGTTCTTGATGAAGCTGGCATTTCGATTCCATTTAATCAGTTGGATGTAAAGATTAAAGAAGATTCAAGAATTTCAGTTGGAACTATGGCAGAAGTTGGTTCTACAAGCAGCACAGACGTACAGGCATAGCGCCCCACAAATATGCTTATGAACTTTTTTGCACCTTACGACTGGAACACGATTTTAAACGAATATCCGCCTCAAACTTACAGCATAAAGGCATACCACCAGATTTTATGCCCGCGGTCTGAAACTGCGGATTCGGAATACCCGGATTTTTTGGATAAATACATTGCTTTGCCATTGTTACAGCGTTTACAGGGCGTTGGATTGCTTTGCGGAACCGACTGGACTAAACTTTATAAAAACCGATTTTATTATTCGCGGTTGGATCACAGTATTGGAGTTGCGCTGATTATCTGGCATTTTACAAAAGATAAGGCTCAAACGATTGCAGGACTTTTGCATGATGTTTCAACTCCAGTTTTTTCGCATGTTTCTGATTTTAGAAAAGGCGATGCCCTGACTCAAACTGCAACCGAAGAAGATAACGCTGGTATTTTGCACCACGATTCTGAATTGGCAAAACTTCTCGCGGCAGACGGACTTACAATAGAACAGGTTGAAGATTACCACAAATATCCAGTTGCTGATAACGAAATTCCACAGTTGAGTGCCGACCGCCTTGAATATATGTTCCCTTCTGGAATGGCACTTTGCGGCTGCTGGACCATGGAAGAAATTGAACGCTGCTACAATGATTTGACAATACTCAAAAATGAAGACGGCCTAGATGAACTGGGATTCAAAACTCTTGAAACCGCCGAACTATACTGCGAACGTTTTTGTATGATTGGCCACATTCTTCAATTAAATGAAAATAAACTCACTCTCCAGCTTTTGGGACAAATAATGAACCGCGCAGTAGAGCAGAAAGTTCTTAGTGAAGATGATTTTATGGCCCTGAGTGAAAAAGAAATAATCGAAAAGTTGGAGGCTGCCTTTATGTCATTTTCGGGCTCGCCCCGGAAATCTAACATTGACGATGATTTTCTATACTTAAAATCACTCTACCAGACTTTTCGCACTATGACACAAATTGAACACACAAACGCCCCACTCCCTGAATCAGAATACTACAATGTAAGTTTGAACGTAAAACAAAGATACATAAATCCGCTGGTACAAATGGGGACAGACTCCGCCACTTCTCATCGACTTTCAGAAGTTTCCGCCAAATCCCGCCGAATCATAGAAGATTTTCTTGCCTACAAAGACACTAAATTCGGATGCGTAAAGATTAAACGTTAGGATATACGCACTTTTCCCCTTTTCGAAAATACGCTAGAATAATCCTATGATTGAATTAAACAGCAAACAAAGAAAAATCCTTGAAAAAGCGGCACATGATTTACAGCCAGTAGTAATTGTTGGTGGAGCTGGAATGACTGATGGCGTAATTCAGATGACGGACAATTCGCTTAAAGCACACGAACTTATAAAAGTAAAGTTCAATGAATACAAGGACGAAAAACACGAACTTACAGAAGAACTTTGTCAGAAATGTGATGCAACACTTGTTCGCATAATTGGAAATGTTGCAATTTTGTATCGTCAGGCAGAAAAAGAAGAAGACAGACAGTTTAAATTGTAGGTTTGAATTGCAAGTTGAATATCGAGCTTGTAATATTTTTTGATTTACGGAATCGGCAGGCTATGACCCTAGTCAAAAATTCCAACAAAAGCCGTTACAGATTTTTCGGGAGACATGATTAAAGTGTCCATGAGCGTAAGCCCAATTTTTGTACACGGCAAAAGCCTGAAAAATTCTTTTTGAAACTGGAGCGGAACATCACCGTAACCAGGACTATATCGCGGTTTGCATTTTTTTCCGGATGCAGCCGCGATTTTTTTTATTTCATCGTTCACTTGTTCAACTAAAACTTCCGCAAACATTGCTCCAACCGATTGTAAAATTGCAGCTTTTACAGTATCAATTCGTTCATAACGGCGGATTAAAGCATCTACCTGCGGACCAAGAGTTGTAGCAAAAATTGCCACTTGAGAGCATCCTTCTAAATTACGGCTCAAATCAACAGATTCAAAAGACAAATCGGCAAAAGAAATGCGGTTGAAAGCATCAACTGTAAGCGGGAGAATCTCAAACACCGACTTTGGCATAAGAACTGAGTGCATTTCATCACAACAAGAAACAATTAAATTCTGCACATCACTTTGCGGTGGAGAAACTTTTCTATAACCAAGATAACGCGCCGCTTCTGCATAATCGGCCTTGATTTGTTCGCGATCTGGAAAAAAGAACTGCATAAACTTAGTATAAAGAAAATTTGCCTATTTTACTATAAATTCAAAGCTTAAACTTTCAAAGCCGCATTCAACAGTACAGGTGTGGCTCCCTTTTTGAACCGGCAGATTAAACACAAAAGGTCTGCCAATTTGTTTGTAGAATCTGCCGTCGTAGGTAACCGTGAGCTCATCGGAATAGCCGCCGGAAAGTTCTACAGGAATTGCCTGCCGTGAAGAATCGAGTGAACTATAATAAAAAACTGAATAGTTGTTTGGAGTAACCAGAGCAAGTGGTGCAGTTGAATAGTTGATATTGCCGTTTATGTTATATTGCCGCGCCCATTGTTGATATTCGGCCGGGTACACAATCTGCACGTTGCTGTTTACGTTTTTGTGCCAGGTACAGGTGGAATTGTTGGTGGTGGCGGTGGAGTCGTTGGTGGTGGCGGCGTTGTTGTCGGGGGCAGCGAGATTGTTTGGCTGAGCCTTGTTCCAGGAATCGGGCACATATTCATATACGCAGGCAGGGCAATCTGGACCGGCAGGCATTCCCGAAAGCGAGCAGATTTTTTGTTTGTGCCAATGCTCGGGAACCAGGAATTCGCGGGGACTCCAATCAGCGGCGGCAGATTTTGTGCCAGCTGCATTGTGCGACACATTTTTTTCATCGCCCGCCCATTTTGTTCCAATATCCGAACGATTTCCGCCCTTCTCCAGAATGTCCAGCACGTTTTTTGCAATCCATGCGGGGAGCGAACTTCCGGTTTTACCCATTACTGTCTGGCCGCTAAAATTTCCCATCCATACACCAATCGTGTAATTTTTGGTTGAACCTAGCGCAACAATATCCTGATACTGATTTGAAGTACCGGTTTTAAAAATAGAAGGATAATCAGTTTGAAAAGTCTGAGAATAACCAAAGCCCAAAGCACGAGCGCCCTTATCAGAAAGAATTGAACAGATTAAACGTGCTGTATCATTTGAATAAATCTGATTTCCGGTAAAATCTACGCCATCACGAGCAAAAATTGAAAAAGCATTCACAAGTTCCTGCAAAGTAACTTCGGCCGCACCAAGAGCAAGACCTAAATCGGCCGTTTTTCCTTTTGCGCGTAAAGATTCAAACCCCAGTTCATAAAGTTTGTTCAAATAATTATCAACGCCAACATCATTTAAAATTGAAACCGCCGGAATATTGAGCGACGATGCAAGCGCAATTCTGAATCGTATTGGGCCGTTAAAGCGGTTATTAAAATTAGACGGAATATAAAGTTTTTCACGGCCAAATTCGCTAGGAATATCTGCAAGAATTTTGGAAGGATAATACAAATTGTTTCCGTCGGCATCTTTTTGTTCAAGGGCGAGCGCATACAAAAAAGGCTTCATCGAACTTCCCGGCTGATTTTTTACAAGAACACCGTCAATCTGGCCATTATGCTCCGTGTCGAACCAGTCGCCGTTACCAATCCACGAAAGCACTGAACCGTTTGAATTGTCGATTAAAAGAAGGGCTGCATTGGAAATTCGGGAATTTTGCGTCATTTCCAGAGCCTGCATTACATAGTTTTGTGCGGCATTTTGCAAGTCGAGGTCAGCGGCGAGGTGAACCTGGTAGGGCGCGGATTTTGGGGCGGTATTTGTATTGCCCGAAAACTCATTCTTGGCGGCGGAACTCGTAGAAACGGCATTTTTTTGAGACACATAAAACTGTGTAGTTCCAGCATAATCATTCTTCTGCAAATAATACACATAATGCGGAAAATTAAAAGGATACTGAAATTGCCGTGCCATTTTTGCCGCACTCAAAACTTCATCATACGAAATTTTGCGGTTAATTTTTTTTGCAATTAAAAACGCTTTTTCCGCACATTCTTCTGGATTTTTGATTGGATTATAAAAATTCGGGTGACGCGGAATTGTTGCAAGGCAGCAGATTTGTTCATCCGAAAGTGCACTCAATTCCAAACCATAAAAAGTTCGTGCCGCCGAAGTAATTCCTTCCGAATTCAAACCAAACGGCAGCGAATTTAAATAAAGTTCCAGAATCTGATTTTTGCTTAATCGTGCTTCTATTTTGAGCGCATTCACCGCGTCGGCAAACTTTTTTCCTAAACTATGTTCCTGTAAAGGCGAAATTATTTTTGCAAGCTGCATTGTAATTGTAGAAGCGCCCCGAACCGTTTTTTTAGCACCCGCATTCTGAACAAACGCTTTAGCCGCTGCAACAAAATCTACTCCACAATGAAAATAAAACCGCTTGTCTTCCGCTTTTATAAAAATCTTTTTAATCTGAGGCGGAATCTCGCGTATTGATGTAAATTCACGGCGTAATCCATCCTGCAAAACTGTAACTTGAACCAGTTTACCGTTGCGGTCGTAAATGCGCGTACTGTACGGCTGGTTCTGCAATTCTTTTAGTTCCGGGTAAGGAATAAAGCGCAAAACCAGATGCACAGTAAGAAAAAACGCGGCAACAGCAGATAGAGCAATTAGAATTTTTTTGAACGATTTTTTCATAAAAAAATACAAATCGATTACCACGCTTTCAACTCGCAATGACGTAAACATTGCCATTGCGAGAAGTAAAATCGTGACAATCTACTCAATTACAGCAAGGCATCCGTCGGTACGGCCAAAAATTTCTGGTTCGTACATACATTCTGCCTGAACTGGCGGAACAGGATAAATTCCGTGGCGTGCAGCTCTGAATGTAAACGTAACCGAAGTTGAACCCGACCTGAAATCATCCCAGAAGAACTGAATTTCGTTATCCATAATGTATTTATTTGAAAGCCAGTGTCTCCATCCGCCGCTAGTTTCAATTCCACCTTCGGAACCGGTTGTTACAAAAGTTGAATCCAGAATTTCGGCACCAGAAGGAATTGGAGCACGCAAAGCAACGTAATCACGGTCGCGGTAACTTTCCAGCTGAATTGTAGCTTTGTACATTTTTCCAGCTTTAAGATTAAGAACCGGATTATCTTTTACGTTCGCATTTACAATTTCACCGGTTTCAGCATCTGTAATTTCATACTTTAGTTTAAGTCCGGCATCGCGGGCAGCCTGCATTTCATCAGGAATTGCGTACTTCATTTCTACTGTATAATACAAACGACCTGTTCCGTCTTTTTCAAATGTAAGCGGAATTGCCTTGTCTTTTTGCAAAGAAGAAATAACTTCATCTTCAAACGGCAGTTTTAAGGTTTTTGGTTTTGCACCTGCTCCCTGGAATTTTTCGGTCATTACTTTTTTGCCGTCAACACTTGCAGTAGCAGTGTAATTTGTATTATCAAGATCGCGTTCTTTAATGTATCTGTGGATAGCTTCAAGAACATGCGAAGTTGTAGCAGTATTTTTCCAGTAGCCATGACTCTGATTCTTTAAAAGTGTGAACAAAAGTCTGTCTACCATTTCGTCATTTGGATTCTGCATTACAAATGCCTGCAAAATAATAGAAAGCATGTCACAATCAGATTCATACCACCACATAAAGCCGTTTCTTGACTTATTTGAAACAGTAACTTCGCGTCCAGAAGGCTGCAGGTAAGCGCGGATTCCTTTTTCAATTTCGGCAGCACGTTCGCGGGAAGCATTATCGTAAAGATTTTCGTAAGCCAAAGCCATGTAAGCACTTGCAGAAAGAGTCAAATCAGCTTTTTTAAGATAGAGCTTATTCAAAATTGCAGGAGCTTCACGATGATTGAACAAAGAAAGAACATAAGCTGTATAAGCCGTCATGTAATCGCCATAATCGCGGGAATAAGCAGTTGAATTTGAAGCAAGATAATGACAAAGTTTATTCAAATCTATACCAAGTTCTTCTGCCTTGTAACCGTTTTTAAGAGCAACCGCACAAACATGAGCAATTCGCAAAGTTACGTAATCAGAAGCATAAAGTGAATCTGGCCAGTAAGGGAAACTTCCATTATCAAACTGACACTTAGCCCATGATTTTGCATAAGTTGTTACAAGTTTGTGAATATCTTTTACTTTTGAATCAAGTCCGAACACATCAATGTAATCTTCAAAAATTACAAGTGGAAGAACTCGTGAAGACTGCTGCTCCAGACATCCGTAAGGATAATCAAACAGATAATTTACAGACGAACCAAGCATTCCAAGGCGGGTTGCATCCAAAGTTATAGACAAATCGCCTCGTCCTTCTTTAGCAAAACCTGGAATTGCAAAGGCTTCGGTTGCTTTTGCATTTGCAGAATCGTCGGTAGAACCAAGAGTTGCAACAGTTTCGTAAACAAAAGTTTTTTCAATCTTAATCGGCGAAACAAGTTTTTCGTTCAAAACATCAGATTTTATTGAATAAACAAGTTCAACAGTTCCTTCTTCCGTAGCGGCAACATCAAAATAAACAACGCTTGAACCACCAGAAGCAACGGTTACTGTATATTCAGTTTTTCCATCAACAAAAGCAGAACCTGGAACTGTAATGCGGCCTTCAAGTTCATCCTGTGCTGTATTTTTTGTAGGACGACGAGCTTCTATACTAACAGTAACTTTTTGAGAAGCCTTATCAAGATTTGTAATAAGAACTCCACATTCTGCAGTATCTCGTTCGCGCAATCTTCTTGGCTGAACTGCCTGAATATTAATAGGATTTTGAACTTTAACTTCATCTTCCTGCAATGCAAACAAATCATCTTTTACACCAAAAGCAGTAAGACGGTAAGTTGTAAGATTGTCCGGCATTTTGAATGTACAGGTTGCCTTTCCATCTTTACCAGTAACAATCACCGGTTCAAACAAAGCTGTAGGGCGGAAATCTTTGCGTTCATCCTCTTTTTCTTCGTCAGCATCACCACCGGCAAGATTTTTTACACTATAAGTAACCGGATCCATGAGCATTGCACGAGAATCACCACCTTTTACACAAAGCGGGAAGTTGTATCTATTATAGAAGAAATCAATTGGGTTTGGAACGTGATAATTAATCAAATCAATTACACCACGGTCAACTGCCATTACTGTAAGTTCTGCGCCTTCAAACGGTTTTCCACCCTTAGTTGCAGTTAAAGTTAAAGTTGCAGTTTCACCAGGTTTGTAAACGTTTTTGTCTGATTCAATCTGAACGCTGAATGCACGCACATACGGATTTACAAAAATTGGTGCAACGCCAAAATAGCCCTTTGGTTTATCCAAATCTGGTTCGCCGTACTGATGAGTTGGTGCTCCGTGACGTTCTGAATAAGAAGCAACAGAAACATAAACAACCGGAACGTAAACATTAGAAATTGGAACTTCAATTACATTTGCCGAAGAATCAAAATGTCGGATTTCTTCTGTAAAAATACCTTCGCGTTCAACTGTAATAAGGTAATCACCAGCAGGAAGCGGACTTTCCAAAAGAAGTTGAGCTGTATCGCCCGGATTGTACTGGCTCTGATCTGGAGTAAGATTAATTCCTTCGCTGTTGTTGCGGTCATACCACGAAGTATCGCCGCCAGTTACATAGAAACCGTACTCTGTGCAGATTGCGTTTCCTTTTTTGTCTTTACCTTTGAGTGTAAGTGTATGCCATCCAGATTTTGCAGGAGTTACTGTGATTGTGCCAGAAACGGCTGCTTTTACAGAACCTTTTGCATCTTCTACAGTTTGTTTTTCATAGCGTGTATAAATTGTATCATCAACACTCTGCTCGTGAACCATTGTCCATTCATCGTGATTGAGCGTGTAAGAAAGTTCGCGAACATTTTTAGAAATTGCAGAAGCATCCAGTTGATTTCCTTCTGTGTCTACAAGAATATAGCTGAATTCAAGTTTCTGGTCTTTTTTTGCAAATCCGCGGAGAGCTGCAGGTTTTCTAAGACCGGCGTAGAACAAAGACGGATGAACTGTAATTCCCGCTGCGGAAGAAACTCTCTGGTTAGAAATGTCGGTAACGGCACATTCAACACGGTAAACACAAGGATTTCCGGTTGTGATTTTTTCGGAAGTACAGCTTAAAGAAGCTTTTCCGTTTGAATTAAGTTTGCCTTTTCCATCTGAATAATAAGTTCGGCCGTAAGAATAATCTTCTGGACCAAATGTGTAATCTTTAGTTTCTGGTGTTTCAGGACTGAATGAAGTTTCCTGTTTGTACCAAGATACTTCATAATCAGCACCGCTCAAACTTCCACCTGCTAAATAATCTGCCGAAACTTCTGCAGAAAGTTTGTCTCCACCATAGTAAGTAATGTCCGGCGAAGTAATGCTTGATTCGATTTTTAATCGTTCAAAATTTGCAACCGTAAATGTGATTGCGCGGGATTCTTCTGAACCATTGTAACCACGGTAATACTGAATTCTGTAAGTTCCAGGCTCAAGATCATCCGGAAGTTTGAATGAACCGTAGAAACCACCGCTTTCAGAAAGTGTTCCGCTTAATGGTGAAATAATATCAGTTGCCTGCCACCAATCCCCTTTTACCGAAATTGAATAATTTCCTTTGTGAGCATTAATTGAACCAAGAACCTGATCACGGTCAATTCCACGGAAAGTAACGGTTTCACCCGGTTTGTAAATTCCACGGTCAACAAACATGAATGTTCTCTGGTCTGGAACTCGTGCTTTGCTTCTTGAACCAGAATCTACATCAAATGCCCAGTTGTTATGAGTGTTAGGATTATAAACTGCGCGGTCATCATCTTTTTTTACCATTAAATAAAGATTATCCTGCCAGTAATTCTGAATTGAATTTTCGTACTGAATAATCTGATTTTCTGTGTAAGTAATTACTGCAAGACCGTTTTCATCAGTTTTTCCCTGAGCAAAACCTTCTGCACCGCCTCCAAAAACCTGCGCTTCTTTTAAGAAAACGTAAACATCCGCATCGGCAACTGGTTTTCCTGTAGAAAGGCTGCGAACCATAACTACCGCTTTATTTATACCCATTCGCGCGGTAATTCCAAGGTCGGTAACCTGAACTGTCATTGTATTTGCGTGAGTTCTTGTTTCGTATTCTTCGTTCCAGTAATCCCAGTCTTTTGTATTAACTGCGGCACTAAATTTTACAAAACCGCGGCCATTTTTAAGATAAGGCTCAAGGTCAATTTCTTCAAAACGACGGCCGTTTCGGATTGTATTATCCAAAGGTGAAAGTCCGCGTCCTGCAGCTTCATTGGCACTGATATTTTTATAATTCTGATACAATGGATTTTCAAGATTGAACGGATTTAAAGTTGGTAAAACTTCGTAGTAAGAATTCGGCTCAATATTCTGGTATTCAAAAAGGATTTTGTGCGGGAACTGAGCTTCCATCATTTTTGCGCCAGAATCAATGTATTTTACATAGCTGGAATTAGTCAGACTTGGAATTGAAAAATTGTATTTAAGCTGACTAGCGTCTGAAATTTTCTGACCATACACATCACAAATGTCTTTTCCAAGAGTGATTGTATAATCATTTCCAGCCTCAACAGGCAAATTAAAGAATGTTACGCGGTTTCCTTCAATAGTACAGTTCTTTGCCGAAAGTTTTACGTCAAAATTAAAGCTTACATTTTTATAAATTGACTCTTTATCAAGCTTTTGATTAAACGTAATTGTAAACGGATATTTTTTTTCACCTTCGGAAAGCTGAGCCGTTTCTGGAACGTAATCAACAACGAGCGGTTTTAAAGTGTAGTACGCGTGATATTGACTCCAGACTCCATTAGTTGTTGCGCTGATAAAAATTCCATAAGGAACTTCGTCGGTGATTGTTACAATAAATGAATTGGACGTCTTTTTTTCTTCATCAGCTTTAAATTGGTTGTACCAGCGGAAATGAGTTTTATCGTAATCAGCCTGAACCGTGTAATTCATAAGCTTGTCGCCGCCCTGAATTTTAAGTACCTGCTTTAAACGTTCCTCGGTAACCTGGCAGTTAAGACGGATATATATTCGGTTTGCATAAGCTGGCAAAGCACCAGTGTCCCATCCGTAAGCCTGATCGCTGTTTTTAATATAGCCACCAAAAAGATTTACAATTTTAATTTCTTCGGCACGGGTTTTAAATTCATTTTCGCCGCTAAGCTGAACTCCGCCCAAAGATTTTAGCGATTTATTAATTGTGATTTTATATTCTACAGTCGGATCTGCCGCTTCATCACATTCAAAACTAAGGTGACGTGAACCATACCAGCGGAAAACACCTTTTAATGCAGGTTCAATTGTCATTACATCAGATTTGTTTGAAGGAGCGTCCAATGCAGAAAGGGCTTTTACAGGCTGAGAAAAAATTACATAAAAAGTTGGATGTTCTTCTTCTGCAATAATTACATCCTGAGGACCCCAGTCTTCAATTTCAAAAGGACCATCGTATTCTATGTCATCAGCTTCTTCGTAAGTTACAGTCGGAAGTTCTGCTCGTTTTGTTGAATATTCAGTTTTGTATTCATTAAGTTTACGCACAGAAGGAATTACGCTTTCTGATTTTTCATTTGACGCTGAAACGCCTGAACCAGTTTTCTTTTTTGCTTCTGATTTATCTTCCGGTACAATATAAGAAAAATCCGGATTAAAATAAGCTGTCATCTGGTCGTAGCTCGCTCTGTTTCCGTCATCCAAACCAACTTCAACTTTCTGGTAAGGAACTTCCTTTTTTGGTGTTGACGAAACTTTCGAGCCAGAACTATCGGTTTTTGCTCCGCCTGCCGGTGTAGATTGATTTTTATCTTTACATCCAAAAAATCCAAAACAACCCGCAAACACAGCTGCAACAAAAGTTACCAAAATGATTTTTTTAGTTTTCATAAATTCTCCTATTTTAAGCTCAAAAATCGTGGATTAGTGCAACAATTTCTGGCATTTTTTCACTATTCTTTTTTTCCAAGCCATTTTAAAACCGCAAGCGCATATTTCACCTGCGAATCAGCCATAAAAGCATAATACTTATCTTCGTCCGTGGTCAATTGAATTACCGTACTCGAAATTGAATTTACACCTTTTAATGCTTCATGCGGAATTTCAACGCCATCACTTGCAGTAAAAAGAACGCATCGTTTGTTCGTAATTACAAAATCGCCTTCGTTTCCAGCCTGATTAGTTTCTGTTACAAAAAGGATTTTTTCATCATCGCCAAGTTCAAGCCGCGAATAATGCACCATCGGGAACTTAAAATCGGACGCAAGTGGAAGAACGTATTTTTTTGTA
The DNA here is from genome assembly GCA_024680155.1 of Treponema sp. Classification (GTDB taxonomy): domain Bacteria; phylum Spirochaetota; class Spirochaetia; order Treponematales; family Treponemataceae; genus Treponema_D. The sequence goes on along the minus strand of JAILCM010000241.1, from coordinate 621 downwards.
TCTACATAAGGATTTTCGTAATTTGATTTCTTTTTTGAACGCAAATTCTGCAAAATAACTAAAGCAAGAATTATTAAAAAGAAGATAATTGGAATGATAATTCTCTTTGCATTTACAGGAGCGCCGCCACCACTGGAAGAAGCAGCCTGTTCCGACTGTTTTTTGTCATTTTTTTTGTTTTTACCGCTTCCTTTTCCAGAACCAGAAGGTAAAATTCCAGCACCACCGCCACCTTCCGAAAAACTTAATTCCGAAGAAGCCGACCCGTATCTGCCAGTACTTTGTTCAACTTTAGGATTAAGCAATACAACCAGAACAATTGCAATAGTTGCCACATAAAGCCCAGCCGACACCGCCGAAAAAATGATTTTTGTCTTTTTTTTCCAGTCCGTAAAGAACCACATTATTGCAAGCGAAAGCGGAGTTAAAATTATCGTGCAAAACCCCGCGATTATGATGATTTTTAGAACTTTGTCTTTTTCCATTTTAATATTATACATCCTAAACTCGAACTTGTGGCACATTTTTTCCGTTAAATGTTGCAGTAAAAACTTCAATTTCTGGCTGGGCTGATTGTGGAGAAAATGCTTTTTTTAAGTTTTCGCTGGTAAAAACCTGTTC
>JAILCM010000196.1 GCA_024680155.1 Treponema sp. | reverse complement strand
TAGGATGGTTTTGCCGCCGCGTTTGATATGACGTTTGTCTTGGATGTACGAATTGCGGTGGTTGAGTTTGTCGAAACACCCCGGCTTTTCTGTCCATCTTGTGGACCAGTCAATTCATAATTCAGCCACTTTTCTTCATCAAAAGTATCAAATTCAGCACGGCTAATCGGTACAAAACGAATCTTGTCACCTGCTTTGTACAAAAACTTGGGGGCCCGGTTCAAATCAAAAACTTTTAGAGGAGTTCTTCCAATAATGTTCCAGCCGCCGGGAGATTCAACGGGGTAAAGTCCTGTCTGTTCGCCGCCAATTGCAACACTTCCAGCAGGAATTTTTGTGCGTGGAGTTTGCAGTCGTGGAGTTTCAAGCCGTTCATCCATTCCGCCAAGATATGGAAAACCCGGAAGAAAGCCCATCATATAAATTAAATAGTCAATTGAAGAATGAAGTTTGATTACTTCATCTTTTGTGAGTTTTGCGTGGTCACAAACGATTTTTAAGTCTGGCGCAAATTCCTGGTCATCATAGCAGACAGGGATTCGGATAATTTTGCCCGCCACGAAAGATGAATCTGCCGGCTCCTGAAATGAACTCTTCGCCGCATATTCGCCATCCGCCCACTCCATCTTATCCAAAACTTCTTCTGCAATATGCGTGATTAATTCGGCTTTGCAGTTAGTTTCATCAAAATAAATGCTGACGGAACAATAAGTGGGAACGATTTCGCGGATTTGGGGCATATCTTTGGTAAAAAGTTCAAAGGCTCGGCAGAAGGCTGAAATCTGATGGTTCACCTTAGGGCAAATCTTTTGCTCAAACTGAATCTGAATTGAATCCTCACTTGCTGCTACAATCTTTACTTCTTCCATCAAAAGCCTCACTAAAACCTAATCACCATCAAAATCTTCTGCCGCACTCTACCAATGCTCTTTCTAATTAACCATCAGCCACCCAAATATGCTTTCTGAACTTCTGGATTTGACGCAAGTTCTGCACTTGTACCGCTTGCAATAATTTCACCGGTCTGTAAAACATATCCACGATCAGCAAAATCAAGTGCAACTTTTGCATTCTGTTCTACAACAAGCAAAGTCATTTTTTTCTGTACGTTCAATCTCTTTAAAGCACGGAACATTTCGAACATCAATTTTGGAGCAAGTCCCATACTTGGTTCATCAAGCATGATAAAATTACAATCAGTCATCAAAGCACGGCCAACCGCGAGCATCTGCTGTTCACCACCACTCAATAGTTCACTTCGCTGTTTACGACGTTCATAAAGACGAGGGAACAAATCATAAAGCAAATCGTAAAGTTCCATGGTGCGCATTTCGTGCTGTTTTTCGTTTTTGCGGCCATAACATGCCATCTGAAGGTTTTCTTCTACGGTAAGGTTTCCAAAAATATGACGACCTTCTGGAACAAGACACATCATCTTTTTTTTAATCAGAGTGTGTGGTTCAGTTTTAAGAATGCTTTCTCCTTCGTAAAGAATGTCACCTTCTAAAACTGTTGGAGCTTCCGGTTTTGGTAAGCGCGACAAGGTAAGTAAAGTTGAAGTCTTACCAGCACCGTTTGCTCCGATTAATGTTACAATCTCTCCTTTGTCCACATTAAAATTAATGCCATGCAACGCTTCTATATTTCCGTATCCAACTTTTAAATCTTTAACTTCAAGCAGCATAATAAATCCTCCTTCTTGCACATTTCGTTTTTCTGGCTACTGGCGGCCATTTTTTTAAGCTTCAACTGTTTCTTTGCGTTTTTGGGGCAATCCCGGGTAGGCATCTTTTATACTGATGTCCGCGTTTCCAAGATAAGCTTCAATTACAGCAGGATTTTTTTGAATTTCTTCAGGACTTCCTTCTGCAAGCTCTTTTCCAAAATTGATAACCTTTATGTTGTCTGCAAGCGTATTTACAACTTGCATCTGATGTTCAATCATCCAGATTGTGATTCCAAAAGTGTCGTGAATCCACTGAATGTAAGAGATAAGGCCGTCAAGATCGGAAGTTGAAAGTCCGGCTGCCGGTTCATCAAGCATTAAAAGTTTTGGGTTAAGACTTAATGCCCGGGCAATTTCTACACGACGTTGAATTCCATAAGGAAGATTTTTTGGATAATCCAGGGCTTTATCTGCAAGACTGAATTTTTCCAAAAGTTCCCAGGCTTCTTTATGAATCTGAGCTTCCCGTTCCTTGTATTTTTTTGTTTTTAAAAAAACATCTTTTATACCAAATCCAAGCTTTGAATGCTGAGCAATACAGATGTTATCAAGAACAGTCATATCGCCCCAAAGCCGAATATTCTGGAAAGTACGTCCAATCTGTAAATCTGCAATTTTATGTGGCTTTAGTCCGTTTAATCTTGTTCCATCAAAAATGATGTCGCCTTCACTTGGAACGTAAAATCCGCTTACAAGATTAAAAACTGTTGTTTTTCCAGCACCGTTTGGTCCAATTAATGCGTTTATTGTCCCTTTTTTTATGTCTACGTTGATGTCGGTAAGAGCCTGTAAACCGCCAAACCTATGTGTAAGATGCTCTATTTTTAATAAAGTTTCGTCAGAGCTTAATTGTGCCCCGTCAATTCCTGTTGTTTTTGTTTCGCTCATGCCGCACCTCCTTGTGAAAGACCTTCTGCATTCCTAACTTCATTTTTATTAAGCGGGAAAAGTTTTTTAAGCCAAGGGAAAACCTGAGTAAGTTCTTTTGAACCCATAATTCCTTCCGGATGGAATTCCATAATCAAAATCAAAATAAGAGGAATGATTACCCACTTTAAGATTTGAGCCGGACGAAGAAGTTCAAGCAGGATTGTAAAGACGATTGCCGAAAGTACCGAACCGCTCAAAGAACCCATACCGCCAAGATAAACCATTACTAGAGATTCTGTTGACTTCATAATTCCAAAGCTTGAAGGGTTTATAAAACCAAGAAGATGAGCAAAAAGTCCACCCGCAATGCCAGCCAAAAATGAACTGAATGTAAAGGCAATCAGCTTCATATTGTTTGTATTTACCGACATAATTTCTGCCGAAATTTCATCGTATTTTACAGCGCTGATTCCTTTTCCAAGTGTTGACCCCATCAAGAACTTAATAGAAAGAATTGAAAGAATTGCAAAAACAAGGCCCCAAATCAAAATCCATGGAACATCAAAAACGTCTGCCATGCTGTTTATTACGCTTTTCATTCCCATAAGACCGCGGCTTCCACCAACAAGCGTAATATTGTTAATTGCAGTTGTTACAATAAAGTTTGCCGCAACCGTAATAATTGCAAGGTAGTCGTCGCGGGTTTTGAATGAAGGAATTGCAACAATCAAACTAACAAGCATTGCTCCAAGTCCGCCAATCAAAATTGAAATTGGGAATCCTGCAATTGCAAGACCTTCCGGCAAAAGTGCGTGGCCTGTAATAGAGTTCCCATCTTTGAAAAAAATTAGGGAAACTATAGAAGAAACGTAAGCGCCGGTTGCCATAAATCCGCCGTGACCACAACTAAATTCTCCCATGTAGCCGTTTACAATGTTCAAGCTGGCCGACATTATTATATTTATGCAGATTGTAACAATGATTGTCTGAAAGTAGTTGTTAATGATTTCGAACTTTGCAAGAACTGTAAGAATCAAAATCATTACAATTGTTGTAACCGGCATAATCAATTTTCGTATTTTATCTGAAGGGTTGAATCTTGAATCAATCCGCGTATTCATCTTATCTAACCAAACCATATCTGCCTCCTTAAATCTTTGTACTCTTTGCAACACCAAAAAATCCTGTCGGTTTAAGCGTAAGAATTACTAGAAGAATTACGAACGAAATTAAATCTTTGTAACTTGAAGGCAGGAAAGCTGTAACAAAAATCTCTATAAATCCAAGTAAAAATCCGCCGATAAAGGCTCCCTTAATATCACCAATTCCACCAACAACTGCCGCTATAAATGCCTTCCAGCCAATAATCATTCCCATGTAAGGATCCATAACCGGGTAAGACATTCCAAAAAGGATTCCTGCAACTGCGGCAAGGGCAGAACCAAGTGCAAACGTAAAAGTAATAACTGTATTTACAGGAATTCCCATCAAAGGAATTGCAAATTTATCATAAGAAATGGCACGCATACTCATACCAAGCGTTGTTTTCTGAACAATAAACTGAAGGATTGCAAAAATCACAACGGCACTAACAATAACAAGAACTTTTAAACTTGTGATTGTAACAGGTCCAATGTTCCATACGTGCTTTTGAAGAATATCCGGGAAACTTCTTGCAGACGCACCAAGAATTGCAAGGTTTCCGTTTTCAAGAATAAAACCAATCATAAGAGCTGTAATAACTACGTAAAGTCTGTTTGCGCCTTTTGCTCTTAGCGGTTTATACGCTATTTTTTCTATGCCAACTCCAAGGAGGGCTGTAAGTGCCATTGTACAAACAAGAGTAATTACGAACAGCGGAACTCCTGTAAGACCAGCGAACTTTGCAGTAAGGCCTGCAACAATAAAGAATGCAATATAGGTAGAAGTCATGAAGATGTCTCCATGAGCAAAATTTATTAACCTTAAAACTCCGTAGACAAGGCAATAGCCAAGTGCAATCATTGAATAAAAACTTCCCCATTGGAGAGCATTAAAAATATTTTGAATCAGAAAAGTCATGCTGACCTCCATCCTAAAAAAAATACTGGTGATTTAGCCTGACAAAATCTCTATAAAAATTCTGACAGGCTAAAGAACTGTAGATTCCCGCGCTGTATAGTTTTTCGCTTTACAAAAAAAACTGAGAGCGCGCAGGAACGACTTTTTTACAATATGTAGCTTACGGCTGTAAGCTCTTTACAAACTCAAATTCGCCTTCTTCTGTAACACGAACAATTACTGCATCCTTAAGAGGGTCACCTTCTGGAGTAAACTTCATGTTACCGGTAATTCCTGCAAAACTCTGAATCTTTCCAAGTGCGTCCTTAATTGCGGTACGATCTTTCTTAAGCTTTCCGCTGATACCTGCATCCTGAATTGCCTGAAGAACAATATAGATTGCATCGTAAGTAAGGGCTGCTACATCATCTGGAACATAACCGTAAGTTTTCTGGTATTTTTCAATAAATTCCTTTGTCTTTCCGGTTGCTCCCTTTGCTGCGTAGTGAGTTGTAAAATAAGCACCAACTACAGCACCCTTAGAAAGCGGGAACAAGTCAGCTGAACCCCATGAATCTGAACCCATAACAGGTTTTGACCACCCCAAATCTTTTGCCTGAGAAGTAATCAATCCTACAAAGTTGTAATAGTCTGGAAGATAAAGAAAATCAGCAGTTGAGTTTACAACCTTTGTAAGCTGAACGCTAAAATCCTGGTCCTTCTGTCCGAATGATTCAAAAACAACGCATTTTCCATATTTAGCTTCCCATTCAGCCTTAAAAAGTTCAGCCAGAGTTTTTGAATAGTCATCTTCAAGGTTGTATACGATTGCAACGTTTTTTCCGCCAAACTGTTCACTTGCAAACTTTGCAGCAACCGGAGCTTGGAATGGATCAAGGAAGCACGCACGGAAACAGTAAGGACGGTCAGCAGTTACTTTTGGGTTTGTTGCCCAAGGACTAACCATTGGAACTTTCATATCGTTGTAAATTTCGCCTGCAGGGATGGCACGACCAGAACCTTCTGGACCAATTGAAGCAAGAACCTTATCAATGTCTATTAATTTATTTGCAGCGTTGATTGCTGAATCTGCTTTTAGTTCGTTATCAACATAAACAAATTCAAGAAGATATTTTTCACCCTTTACATCAAGACCGCCAGCTGCATTGATTTCGTTTTTTACGATTTCACCTGCAAACTTTGCGCTTTCTCCAACTTTTGGGGAGTCGCCGGTAAGAGGAATGTTAAAACCAATTTTGATTGTTTTCTGCTTTTTTGCGGCAAAAGCATTTGTTACTGCAAGAGAAGCAATAACTCCAAGTGCGATAATTTTACGAAGTCTTTTCATATTCGGCCCCTTGTTTTGTACAAAGAACCGCTAAGACTTTTGGGAAAACCAGCAAAGTTCTTTGTACATAGAATTAAAACGTCATACGACATTTTTTCATGTACACAGCGTCTTTGCTGACCTATGTGACATTCAAAAAGCGTTTTGCTTTCTGATGTGAACACCATAAATTAAAAACTAAAAGTGTTCATTGTACAAATTGCACAAAAAATTATTTTTTTTCTTGTGCAATTTGACTATAAAGTTTTTCTAACGGTCAGTTTTTTACTGCTTATCTATTTCAAGCACTGTATTTAAAAGAACATTTGCTCCTTTCCAGCACCATTCTGCAGGAGAGTATTCCAATTCACAATGACTGTGCCCGCCCTTACTTGGAACAAAAATCATGGTAGTTGGAATAATTTCGCTTAAATATTGGGCATCGTGGCCTGCACCTGAATACATTACATGACTCTTGTAGCCCAAATCATCAGCTGCTTTTTGAACTTTTTCTACAAAATCTTTGTTAAATAAAACTGTTTCACGAGTCCAATCTGGTTTGTATGTCATTTTACAGTTTGCCCAGGTTTCCGGCATATTTCTGATTATATTTACACACTTCTTTATAATTTCCGGGTCTGCATGGCGTACATCCAAAGAAAATTTAACTTCATCTGGAATAACAGTATGAATATCTGGATGGCAGCTGATTTTTCCGGTAGTATAAACTAAATCACTATCACCAAGTTTGTCGAATTCCTGATGCAGATAAAGTAAAGCCTGACTTGCCGCAAAAAGAGCATCTTTTCTATAAGGCATTGGAAAAGTTCCAGCATGATCTGCCTGCCCATGAAATGTAAATTCATAGTTAATCATTCCAACAACACCTTTTACAACGCCTACATCATAGCCGCCTTCTTCCAAAACAGGTCCCTGTTCAATATGAAGTTCAACTAGTCCCGTAGTTTTTGCAGGATTAATTCGATTTAAAACATCACCTTCAAAACCAGAGTTTTTTAAGGCCTGCCCAAAAGTTACACCAGAACCATCTTTTGCAAGGCTGTTAAACATTTTTTCTTTCCCAAACTTGTTACATAAGATTCCTGAACACATCATTGCAGGTTCATACAAAGCACCTTCTTCATTAGTCCAGACAACAAGCTGAATAGGATGTTTGTGCGGAATTATTTGAGTAACAATTGTTTCAATCATTTCCATTGCAGTAAGAACACCAAGAATGCCGTCAAAATTTCCACCTTGCCTTACAGAATCACAATGACTGCCGCTCATGATAATACCAGGTTCCTCCATTCCAGGCTTTACTTCTTCAGTTGCAGGCAGAGTACAATAAATATCACCTAAATCATCGGTTTTAAAATCAAGTCCAAGTTTTGTCATACGAGACTTAATTTCATTTCTTGCCTGAATTGCAGCTGGCGACAAACTGAAACGAGTTATTCCTCCATTTCCTGTATCCCCGAATTTTGCGAAAGCCTTTATTTTTTCATCCATCCGTTTTAAATTGCACTCGTACATATTTCTACCCTCATTTTTTTAATTTATCTGCAAATGTTTTTTCAAACTCCTTTCCGAATTTTATCTTCATCATTTCGATAATTACATCTACGCATTTTTGGCGCCCGATTCTTGCACTATTTAAAGTCAAATCGTAATTAATCGGATTAGTCCAGTAATTTCCACCGGAATAAAACTTATAATAATCTGCACGATACTTATCTGTTTTTGTGATTAACTCGGCTGCTTCTTTTTCTGTTACATTCATTTTTGACATAATTGATTCAAGACAAGCCCATCGAGGAGCTTCAACATAAAAACTACCAACATTATCAAAATCTTTTAAAACGTGATCCGCACATTTTCCAATGATGATGCAACTGACTTTTTTTGCCAGCTCTTTAATAATTTCTGCCTGAATACAAAATAAATTTATATCACTTTCAAATTTCTTGCTTTGTGGAGTAACAGCTTTTGGAAAACTAAATTTATTCAGAGAATTTATAAGTGCACTTCCGCGGAGTTTTTCGTCTACTCGTAAAAACATTTCTTCGCTAAGACCTGAATATTCAGAAGCCATTTCCAGAATCTGTTTTTCGTAAACCGGAATTCCAAGTCTTTCGCCAAGTTTCTGAGCTATTTCTTTTCCGCCTGAACCAAAACCACGTGCAATTGTAATTACAAAATTTTGTGTTTCATCCATATCTTTTACCCCACTTTAAACAGAAATATACTTAGCCGAAACTTCATCGGTTAATTCATCAATAGTACCTTCTTTTACACACTGACCTTTTTGAATAATCATAAAATAATCTCCGATTCTACGCGCAAAATGTAAATTCTGCTCCACAATAATTAGTGGAATGCCTTTTGCTTTTTGATAGCGTTTAAGAATATCAGCAATTCCCATAACAATATTTGGTTGAATGCCTTCTGTAGGTTCATCAAGAATAAGGAATTGAGGATCGCTCATAAGAGCACGTGCAATTGCCAGCTGCTGTTGTTGACCACCAGAAAGAACTCCACCTTTTCTTTTAAGATGAATTGTTAAATCAGGAAGATAAGTTAAAACTTCTTCCATTTTTGATTCAAAATCAACTTTTTTATGGGCAACACATCCAAGCTGAAGATTTTCTCGAACTGTAAGCATTGGAATTATTTCACGTCCCTGAGGAACATACGCAATTCCTTTTTGACTTCTTTCGTAAGCCTTACATTTTGTTACATCAACATTATCAATACTGATAGAACCGGAATCCATTGGAAGAAGCCCGATAATACTTTTCATAAAAGTTGTTTTACCAACTCCATTACGTCCAAGTACAAGATAGGTCTGAGGCTTTTCGATTTTTAGCGATATTCCGTTTACAACACGGCTTTTTCCATAACTGACACAGGCATTTTTTACTTCAAGCATTTTAGGCCTCCTTTTTTGACATAACAGTTTTTGCAAGTTTATTTTTCATTTCTTCAACAATTTTTTCTTCTGTACTTGGTTCCTTAGGATTCAATTCATCATCTGTCTTAAGATAAACACTTATTACCTTAGGATTACTTGTAATTTCTTCATAAGTTCCTTCTGCAAGAATTTCACCGTGATTTAGAACTGTAACCTTATTTGCAATCTGTTTTACAAAATCAATATCATGTTCAATAACCAGGATTGTTTTTCCTTTCATTACAGTTTTTATCATTTCGCCAGTTTTATAAGTTTCATCTGCGGTCATTCCTGATGTAGGTTCATCTAGTAAAATGATTTTTGGATCCTGAGCAAGAACCATTCCCATTTCAAGCCATTGCCTTTGCCCGTGTGAAAGGGAAGATGAAATCATATCTCTGTATTCATAAAGATTGATTTGTTTGAGAATTTCTTCAATTTTTGCTATGTTTTCAGCTGTACGACGATAAGTAAAAGTTTTTATAAGTGAACTATACCCACGCAGAGCAACTTCTACATTTTCGAAAACTGTCATATTTGCAAAAATATTAGGTCCCTGGAATTTTCGTCCGATTTTGTAAACTTCAGAAATTTTATAAGGGGCAGCGCCGGTAATATTTTTGCCATTTAAATAAATATGACCTTCGGATGGTTTTGTTTTTCCTGTAATCATATCCATAATTGTAGTTTTACCAGCGCCATTCGGACCGATTAGAACGCGTAGTTCGCCTTCATCAATTTTTAGATTTACGTGATTTACTGCACGAAAACCAGAAAAAACTGCGGAAATGTCTCTAAGTTCAAGATAAGTCATTTTTACACCTCCTGATTTGCCTTAGTTTCTGCAATAACTTTTGCAATTCTTCTGTTGTATTGAATATCTTGCAAGGTTCCAACAATTCCTTTTGGAAGAAAATAAACAATAGCAATTAGAACAAGACCAAGAACCAGCTGCCACATATTTCCAAAAACATCCGATAAAGTTGACTGTAAAAAACTTACAAGTAAAGCTCCGACCATTGCACCGGTAAGATTTCCTCTTCCGCCTATTGCAAGCCATACCAAAATTGTTGTTGAAAAACTTACACCCGCAGCTTCAATTGAAATAAAAGATGTCATTGGCAGATAAATCATTCCTGCAAAACCTGCAAAAAAAGCCGAAATTGTAAAAATTGCAATCTTAAAAACAGCTGGATTGTAACCCAGAAACTGAAGTCTAGATTCATTATCTCTTACAGATTTTATAACCGAACCAAACCTTGCTTTTGTAAGAAGCCTGCAAAGAACATAAACCAGTAAAAGAGCGCCAAAACCGATATAATACCAGCCTTTTATTCCAATAGGATTTCCAAAGAATGTTATTTTTTCAAGTCCAAAACCAATTCCGCTTATTCCCGAAGAACCGCCAGTGTACATCTGTTTTGTTGCAAGCAGCAATTCAAACAAGGCTACCAGTGCCAGAGTAATAAGATTATAAAAAACGCCCTTGATTTTACTGTAGAAAATAAAAATTCCAAGAATAAAAGCAACAGCAGCAGGAACTAAAAGACCCATCAAAACTGCAAATGGAATATGCAGAAGCGGCTTATACAGCAAAGGAATTTGTGTAAGGCCACCGAATTCCATATAAGCTGGAAGTCCTGCCTGACAACTTAATCCAATTCCAAGAACATAACCACCAAGCCCAAAAAACAAAGCAAATCCCAGATTCATCAGCCCTGCATAGCCCCAGAGTATATCAAGTGCCAGGGCAAAAATCATATAAGAAATAATCTTTCCGAATACAAGAAGGTTATACAAAGATGTAAACATGGGAATTAAAAACAGCAGAAGAAACATAGCATAGGCAATCCATTTTTCAATAGTAACATTTTTAACGCCCGAAATACCTGGTGTCTTTAACTTTTCCAATCTTTCTTCAAAACTCATAACAAAACCTCCTGTTTATCTCTTTTCTTTGGATGCAAACAAACCATTCGGTCTAAAGCGAACCACAATAATGATTACAACAAAAATTAAAAGCTTAGATACAATCTGACTCATATATCCGGACATCAACGTAATTGATTCATTAATTACAAAGGAACTTGCAAAAGAACCGATAATTGAATTTAAGCCTCCAAGAATTACAACAAGGAATCCGTCTACATTGAAAGAAGGACCCATTCCTGGATAAACACTTTTTATTGGTGCAATCAGCGCCCCAGAAATTCCTGCAAGCATTGCTCCATACGCAAAAGTGAACATATTAATTTTTGAAACATTTATTCCAAGACACTGAGTCATATCTCTATTCTGATTAATTGCACGCAACTGCATACCAAAAGATGTTTTATAAAACAAAAGCAATGTAACTGCTAGAATAACCAGTGCCATAATTATCAAAATAATATTGTAATAAGGGATTGAAACTCCGCCTGCAACAAGTTGTCCTTTTACAGGAACTTCCATAGTTTTGTTTTCGGGGCCAAAAATCATCCTTACAATCTGCTGAATAACATATTCCAGAGCAAAAGTTACAAGCAGCGTTTCGGCAACTTTACCGTATAATTTTTTTATAAAAAGGCGCTCTATCAAAATTCCCACAAGCGCAGAAACTATACCCGCCAGAATAACTGCAAGCACAAAAGGAAGATGAAGGACATTTACCGAAAAACAGGTAATATAAGCCCCTATCATAATAAATTCACCATGGGCATTGTTTACTACATCCATCATTCCAAAAATGATTACAAGCCCGATGCTAGTTAAAAATAGAACGGATGAGTTACTGATTCCGTTTAATAACTGTTGAATAAAAAGACTCATCTGCAACCTCTCAAAAAAAGTTATTAAGAAAGGTGCACCCTGCTTTCACAAAATGCACCAGAGAAGTAAAAGAGCGATATTAATTTGGTATTGGTGCTACTAATCCATTGCTTGAAGCAACAACCTTATAAGTAAGGTCATCCTGAACCTGTCCGATATAAGTATTCAACCAGCAGTGATGATTTTCTGAATCCATTCTAAGTTTGCCGGCTGGAGAATCGAATTCCATTCCACTTGCAGCTGCGATAATATCTTCTGTGCTTAAAGATTTTGCATTTTCGATTGCCTTTGCAAGCATGTAAACTCCGTGGTAAGCTCCTTCTGCAAGGTTTGTAACTGTTGTACTGGTTCCAAAAAGACTGTAGTACTTTTCGATGAAAGCCTTGTTTTCAGGTGATTCAATTGAGTTGAAGTAATCAAATGAAGCGTAACAGCCGACTGCACTTTCTCCTACAGATTTAATTGCAGCTTCGTGAGAGGCAATTCCACAGATTGGAACTGTCTTTGGATTCATTCCATACTGAGAATAGTCCTTGTAGAATGGGACTGCTGAGTTACCGGCAACCGCACTGAAAACTACATCACAACCAGAAACCTTAATGCGGTTTACAATTGAAGAAAAATCTGTTTCACCATTTGGTGCATAATCTTCTCCAACAATTTCTCCACCAGCCTTAGAAATATATTCCTTTGCAAAAGCAATTGATTTGCGAGGAAACTCGTAATCTGAACCAACAATGTAAATCTTCTTACCAAGGTTTTCTACCATCCAAGGAATAAAGGCTGCAACCTGCTGATTTGGACAGGTATTTGTATACAAAAGATTCTTTGATGGTTTTTCGCCTTCATAGTAAGTGTTGTAAACCAGAAGACCATTGTACTTTTCGATTGTTGGAATTACAGCAAGTCGTGTATTAGATGCATTTGTTCCAATAATTGCAGCAACCTGATCTTTAAGAATTAACTGCTGAGCTTTTTCAGAAGCCATAGAAGGATCAGAGTTATAATCAACATAAATTGGTTCAATTTTTACACCTTTAATTCCGCCCGCTGCATTAATTTCATCAATTGCCATTTTTGATGCATTATACATAGGAGTTTCTGAAATACTGAAATTTCCAGTTGTACTGTAAAGCACACCAATCTTGATTGTCTTTTCTGATGATTTTTTTGCCTTTGAACAGCCTGTCATCCCAAGTGCAATCGCACACATTGCAGACAAAACTGCAATTCTTACCAATGTTCTCTTCATTTTTGTACCTCCAAAATAAAAAAGGCGGCTCAACGCATCTTTACGATGTATTGAACCGCCTTTGATTCAAGTGTTAAATTTTGCTTACGGATTTTTTATTTTTCAGTAAGCTCATATATATCAAGTCTTCTCGACTTTAATATTTTGTATTGCTGTCTTAAGGTATCAACCTCTGATAAATCAATCTCCTGATATAGCGTAGCCTCTTTTTCATCAAGCTGACTCAGAACTATTCCAAAAGGATCTACAACTATTGAATGCCCCCAGGCTACATAACTTGCTTTTTCATCCCTTGCAGGAGAACAACCAGCCATAACAACCTGATTATCAGCTGCTCTGGTTCGAAACATTATTTCCCACCATTTTGGTCCACTTGTCATATTAAAAGCTGCCGGAACAATAATCATTCTTGCTCCATGATCAGTCATTAATCTGGCAAGTTCTGGAAACCTAATATCAAAGCAAATCATCAAGCCTATTTTTCCAAACTCTGTGTCAAACACTGTAACTTCGTTACCTGCAGATAAAGTGTCACTTTCGTGAAAGTTTACACTTGGAATATCGCAGTCAAAAAGATGCATTTTTCTATGCTTGGCAATCTGTTTTCCATCTCTGTCAAAAACATAAGATGTGTTATAAATCTTTTTCTCATCCCGCAAATCTCGTTCAGGCATTGAACCAGCTACAAGATAAATCTTATTTTTTGAAGCAGCATCCGAAAGCAGTTTCCAGTTTTCTTCCTCATCTTTTTGTGCAAAAATCGGAAAGTTAGAAGCCTTATAAGGACAACTGAACATTTCCGGAAGAACAACAATATCAGCCCCCTGAAGAGCAGCTTCATTTATTTTCTGAACTGCAATCTTAAGGTTTTCATCATTTGTCTGGGCTCCTTTCATCTGAATCAGAGCCAGTTTAAATTTTGAAGTCTTCATTTTGTTCTCCATAAGTTCTTACACTCAATGTTTAACTGGGTGTAATATAAGATTTAATAAAAAAAAATCATACGGCAAAGTGCATAAATTTGAAAATATTTATTGTGCACTTTGTATAATTTATTTTTTTCTCAATAAATCATAAATTCCAATCTGTTCTTCTTTACTAAGAACTTTCCAGCAGTTTGCGGGGCTGCCAGATGCAACGGAATCTCCAGCCATCTTTTCTTCCAAAGCGGCAAACTTTTCTAAATCAAGGCCGTATTCGCGCAGGGTAGGAACTTTCAGCTCAAGTGTCAGCCCTTCCAAAGCGGCAATGAATTTTTCGGCCCCGGTTTTTGCGTCATCGCTTTTGTTTGCAGCGCCAATAGCAAGTCCAAGTGCGGCAAATTTTTCGTAACAGCCTTCACTTACAGCTTTTAAGCATTCTACAGCAAGCATTGCGTTTGAAATTCCATGCGGAACATGAAAACAAGCCCCAATAGGACGACTCATTCCATGAATAATTGTAGTTGGTGAACCATTAATGGCAACTCCTGCTTCAAAAGCCGCAATACTCATGTTTTCGCGGGCTTCTTTATCTGTTCCGTCTTTACAGGCCCTTGGAAGATATTTAAAAATCCTTTTTACTGCATCAAGACAATAAATATCAGTCAAGGGATTTGCCTTTCGGCAGGTAAAACTTTCTACCGCGTGACAAAGCGCATCCATCCCGGTTGCCATTGTTATACTTTCTGGCGCAGAAATTGTGTAAGTGTAATCAACAATTGCAATTTTTGGTAAAAGCGAATCACCTTTAAAAAGCAGTTTTTCATCTGTAGCCGTATTTGTAAAAACAAAATAGCGTGTAACTTCTGAACCTGTTCCGGCAGTTGTAGGAATAAGAACCAGAGGTGGAAAATCTCCCTTTAGTTCTTTACCCTTGTATTCAATCATTTTTCCGGGAAGACAGGACATTGCAGAAATTGCTTTTGCCGTATCAAGCGGAGTGCCGCCTCCAAGCCCGACGATAAAATCACATTTTTCTTTTTGAAGATTTCAACACCGGCCATAATCATCAAATCAGTTGGCTCACCTGGAAGGTCGTTAAAAATAGCAGATTCAATTCCAAGCTCTGTTAATGTTTTTTGAACCTCAGCAGCAAGCCCCGTTTTTGTGATTATTTTT
>JAILCM010000192.1 GCA_024680155.1 Treponema sp. | reverse complement strand
ACAACAGCACATCGTCGTGCTATGTCACGTAATATGGTAACTTCACTCTTTAGATATGAGCGTATTACTACAACAAAATCTAAGGCTTTGGAAGTAAGAAAGTCAGCTGAAAAACTTATTACTAGAGCTAAAGAAGATACTGTGCATAACCGTCGTGAAGCTGCAAAATTTATTTCGGATGAAAAAATCCTTAATAAATTGTTCACAGAAATCGGACCACGCATGAAAGAAAGAAATGGTGGTTATACACGTGTTCTTAAGTTGGGATACCGTCAGGGCGATGCTGCTGATGTAGTAATTTTGGAATTGGTTGATTACAAGCTTGATGCTGAAGGCGAAAAGAAGGAAGAGAAAAAAGCTTCTAAGTCTGCACCAAAAGCTGCGAAATCAAACGGTTCTGCAAAGGCTAAGAAAGAACCTGCTGCAGAAAAAACAACCAAGAAAGCTACTTCTAAAAAAGCTGCTGAAAAGAAAGAAGAATCTAAGGCTGAATAGTTTTAGGTTGAACTTTAGAGAGGAGTCCATATGTCAAAGAACCACCGAGGATCCGGAATCAGATCACTTCCTGCTCATGGAAGAGGAACTTGCGCTATTTGCGGTAAAGAAAGAATCAAAGTTCTTTATGAGAAGGAAATTAATGGTCAGACAGTAAATGTTTGTAAATACTGTAATGCAGCTATGAAAAACAAGGCAAGAAAGGAAGCTCCAGCTGCCCAGCCTGCTGCAGAAACTGCTGCTGAGTAATTTTACAATTTATTCAGCCTAAAATCCGCCAAAAAGATTTGGCGGATTTTTTTATTTATTTTTAAAAATGCCTTGTTTTATTGCGCTTATTTAGTTAAACTATATCTTATGAATATTTCTACTAGTCATCAGATTTCTAGATATTATGATTACTTCCGCGACAAAGAGATAGTTTTTACAAAGGCCAATTTAAAATCTTTGAAAATTGATCCACGTCAGATTTATATTAAATGTAACGGTGGACAATGGCCTTGTATTATTAATTCATCCTCTTTGCAGATGGCTAAAATTATTATTGGTACTGCCAGCGGAGCTTTTCAAGAAATTACTAAGAAAAAAGATAATTCGTTGTCTTTAAGATATTGTTTTTTGGACCAGAATAACGCTCCTATTCATTTTTTTGTTAATTGTAACATTGGAGAAGTTGCTCGTTACCAGAATACAGATGAATTGGCTTTGGTAACTTTGTTGTTTACTCAGCGTCCGCCTGATGATTTAATTTCACGTATTGGTGAATTTGTAGAAGCTTGTGAAAACTTTAAAATTAGACGCGAAGAACGAATTGATATTAATTCAAAATCTATTCAGAAACTTGGAATTGATAAAGAAGAATCTGTTATTTTGGTTGAACAGGTTCCACGACGATGTGTACTAAAAGATTTGTCTTTTGGTGGTGCAAAAGTTATGCTTGTTGGTATTCCTAAGTTTCTTTTAGAAAAATCAATAGTTTTGAAAATTGAATTTTCTGATACAAATGAAAGCCTTGGTATTCCAGGTAAAATAGCAAGTGCAGAATTTTTGGAAGGTCGTAAAGATATTTCTTTGTGTCATATTGTATATGATGTTGAACAGGTTCCAATGTCTTATAAAATTCATATTAATAATTTTATTACGACAGTTCAAAAGTCTATATTGAATGCTGCGTCTCAAAACAGAGTTTCACAAGCGGATTCTGTAATTAATGCAAATGTTGCGTTAAAACGTGCGGCTAATCAAATGCAGCAGTCTAATAGTGTACAGGAAGCTGCTCGTGCGCAGGTTGAAAAGGTTGCTAAAGCTCATGGTCTTGCAGTTCAGAACTCTGCACAAACTGCAAACGGAACTGGTACTCAGGCTGGAGCTAATGCAAATGCTGCGGGGGTACAAAATAAAGTGGCTCAAGTTGCAAATGCCACAAATGGTTCTGCATCACAAACTTCAACACCTAATGCTTCTGCTCAGACTGCAGCTACAGCAAGCGGAACTACTCAGCAGGCATCAGCCCAGGTTGCTACAGGAAATCAAACTCAAGCAGCTGTAAAATCTCCTGTGAATGTAAATCCTGGAGTTCAGCAGACACCAGTACAAAAGTAATCTGTTTAATAAGTTTATAATTTTTTTTTATTTAAGGTGAAAAATGAATCCATCAAATCCTCTTGATTCTATTTATTTTATTAGTTTGCCAGAAAATTTTAAGGTATCTGAAGCAGCATTTCAAATTGATCCAACAATTCAGATTCCTGTGCAAAAGAAAATGAATGATGCGCCTGGTGCATTTAATCCAGAAACAATTGAAACAGAACAAATTCTTGCAGGAATTCTTACAGTTCTGGCTTACGACAAAAAAAATCCGAATCTTGATTATTACCGTTCAATTATTACAAAAGTAAAGCCGGAAATTAAAAAGGAATTATGTGAAGCTGCAATCCTTAAAACAAAAAATGAAGATTTTGATTTGGCTGAAGAAATTTTCCTTGCTTTGCTTGGACTTGATCCAGCTGATGACGCAGTTATTTTGAATATGGCATTATTTTTGGACCAACGTGCGGAAAGTTACCGTAGAAGTGGCTTTATTGAAGATGCCAATGCTTATGATTCTGATGCTGAATCTTACTACCAGCAGGCAATGAATTCTGAAGATGCGTTGCCGGATGCATTTTTTAATGCCGGATTCTTTTATATGAAGCAGTATAAATTCCGCGAAGCAAAAGATTGTTTTGAAACTTACATTGCTCTTACTTGTGATATTGATGATGAAGAACTTGGTGAAAACGGAATTTACAAAAAGGAACGTGCACAGGAAGTTTTAAATACAATTAAAAATCAGAATATGGATGATGTGCGTTTTAAGCATGCTTATGATTTAATTACTTCTGGGCAGGAAGAAAAGGCTTTAGATGAAATAAGATTGTTTTTGCAGAATAACCCGAAAGTTTGGAACGGCTGGTTTATGCTTGGTTGGGCTTTACGAAGTTTGGAACGTTATGAAGATGCAGAAAAAGCTTTTATTGAAGCTATTAAATATGGCGGAAATGAAAATTCTGATACTTATAATGAACTTGCACTTTGTTGTATTAAAGAAAATAAATTTGCCGAAGCTAAAGATGCTCTTTTAAAAGCTTTTACCATTGATAACGAAAGTACAAAAATTATTTCTAATCTTGGATATCTGGCTCTTGCTCAAGGTGATAAAGAAGAGGCTCGTAAATATTTTACAACAGTTTTGGAATTTGACCCTAATGACAGAATTGCTGCTGCAGAATTGTACAAGCTTGAAAAAGAAGATTAAGTTCTAAAAATTCTTTACTGGCGTAAGATCAATTTTATCGTCAATATGGATCCCATTTTTTTCAAACCATCCCTGTGGGACTTCGAGCGCGTATCTTACCGAAACTGTGCTTTCTATTGGTGAAAGACTGAATGGCTTCATATCGTAAAGATTGCGGATTTTGCCATTACTGTCGATATAGGCGATTGAAAGCGGGTGCGGTGTGTTTTTCATCCAAAATGAAAGAATCTGATCGTGGTCAAAAATAAAAATCATGCCTGTGCCGTCGGGAATCTTTTTGCGTTCCATAAAACCAAAGTTACGTTGTTCTGGCGTGCTTGCAATTTCTGCATTAACGTTAATTTTTGTTCCATCGGCTTTTGTAATGGTTAGGGTTGTTTTTGGAAGCGGGATTCTTTTTGAAGTGCAGCTTGCAGAAAATAAAATTGCCAATAAAATAAAGGGCAGAGTGAGACTGATTTTTTTGTTCATTTTGAATCTCCAATTGAGCTGAATTTATAATTCACCGAGGAACATTTCTTTTGTGGTTTCGGCGGCGGATTTTTGAATATTTGAATAATTCTGAAGTTCTTTTTGAGTTTTGTTATCTATGTATTTTAAGGCGAGCGGTTTTTCTAAGACCATGGTAATTGAATCATCTGACCAGATTGCCTGTTTTGGTGAAAATGATTCTGGTTCGCCGTATTTGTTTGTTAAAGTTGTAAAAACTGAATAATAATCGAGTTTTTCGGTGTTCATGTTGATTGTGATTGTATAGAGTTTTTTTTCGTAAAACTGGAACCAGCATTGAGTAAGAAAAATTGAACCATAGCCGTTTGATGCATCAGTTTCGATTATGACTTGATTATCGTTGGGTCGTAAAGAAACATCCCTGTCACCGTGGTAGCCAAAATCAGAATTTTTGATAAGTTCCTGTTTTGTTTCGTCCAGGGTAAGTCCAAGCAAAATGTTTTTATAGCCGTTCGGAAGCGGTTCTTTTGCATAGAGAGTGAAAACTGTTGATAAAAAAAGAATGAACGAAATTTTCTTTACGTGCATAGTTAATTATCGGATGATATTGAAAGAATTTTAAAACTATCGATTTTGTTTTCTGTAGAAAGATGCTTCTTTCATAAGTTCCTGCAAATCTTTTACAAAAATTTTTCCGTTTACAATTTTTACGTTAGACTGATTCTGAATGTCGTAAATTGCACGTGCCTGATATTCTTGCGGAATACCACACATATTAGCCAAATCTTTTGGTGTAAGTTCAGTTTGCTGAGACATTCTTGTTGTAGAGAAAATTAGCTTTTGTTTTTCAAATTGAAGCGAAAGCATATCTATCATTTTTGCAACTGGATCTTTGAGTGTAGCATTATCGAGCTGACGGTACATAGACCAAAGTCGTTCTGCAAGAGTTGTTGTAAGGCGTGAAATCAATTGTGGCTGAGTTGCAACCATCTGGTTAAAGTTGGTGCGGTTTACAACCATAAGGCGGCAATCACTGTGGGCAATTGCACAAGCTGAACGAGGTTTATTTTCGATGAGAGCCATTTCACCAAACATGTCGCCTTTTTGAAGAACGGTAAGAATTACTTCGTTTCCATCTACAATCTTTGAAATTGTAACTTCACCGCTTTGGATAATGAACATATCAGAACCAGATTGTGCTTCTGAGAAAATCATTGTTCCTTTTGGATAATCGCGAACCATGTCGGTAGTTGGTTCAAAATATACAGCGTGTGAGCGTGGTTTGAATTCTACGAATTTTTTTCTAGAAAGTTCTGCAATCGGACCTTCTGGTTTTGTTTTTAAGAATTGATAATATGCGTAAGTTGCAACATCAATCATTGCATTCTTTTCGTAAAACTGTGCTACACGGAAAATCTGCTCGTTTGAAGTTGAAACAACGTGGTTGAGCGTTGCTTTTGTAAGCATTTCGTTCATCTGACGCATTCGGTTTGCAAATGTTTTGATTATTTTAAGAGCGACTGGAGTGTTATTTACAATTAAATCTGGATACTGTTCTTTTCTAACGGAAATTACTGTTACATCTGTACGGGCAATTGCAGTTTCAATTTGGGTGTGACCAGACATACAAGGAACAACGCCAACAAAGTCTCCAGCTCCTAAAGTTACAGGGGCAATTCCAGAACCGGATTCCTTAAAACATTGAACAATTCCTTTCTGGATAATATAAAATCTGTCGCTATCGGTCTTACCTTCAACGACCATATATGAGCCTTGTTTAAAATTGATAATTTGAAGCTGTATCACAATTCACTCCTAATACACTTTGTTAAAAGTATAAATTTACATTTTTCATTTGTCAACAAACCAAATGTGGTGCAACTATTTATTTAATTATCGACAAAAATGATTTCGGGATTAAGAGAAAAACCGTATTTTTGTGAAATATCATCCTTTATAAAAATTACCAATTTTTTAACGTCAGTGGCGGTTGCATGGCCAAGATTTATAATAAAGTTCCCGTGGAATGGTGCAACTTGTGCGTCCCCGATTTTGTATCCTTTTAAACCGGCTTCGTCGATGATTTGTCCGGAAGGTTTGCCGAATTCGTGATTGTTGCGGAAAACTGAACCTGCACTTGGATATTTAAAATGTCCTTTTTCTACGCGTTCAGCAATGTATTTTTTGCAGTTGGACTCTATCTGGTCGTGGTCTTTTTCGGCCATTTGTGTAAGAAGAAAAGTAGCCGTTGTAATAAAATATTTTCCGTTCTGGTAAGGAGAAACTTTGTAAGCCCATTCATCCTGATTTGTGAGTCGTTTTCCAAGTTTTGTTTTTGTGCCAGAAAAATCCATGTAACTTGAAGAAAAAAGAATATCGGAAATTGATTTATTAAAGCAGCGTGCGTTCATAAAAAGTGCACCGCCTACAGTTCCCGGAAGTCCTGCAAATTCTTCCATACCGGAAATATTGTTTTTTGTACAGAAATTTACAAACGAGGCTATTGGAGTTCCAGAAAAGCATGTAATAAGCACCTGATTTTTTTGCAAAGTGATTTTGCCGAATTCAGAAGAGATGTCGCGGATATTAAAATATTCAGTATCAGAAAATTTTTGAGTATAAATTACTGCGCCTTTAAAACCTTCGTCACAAATTACAACATTGCTTCCTCCGCCAAGAATAAAAAACGGAACCTGATTTGCAATTAAAGAGTCAATCGCAATCTGGAAGGAATAATAATTTTGTGGTGCAATAAAAAGGTCTGCATTTCCGCCGATTTTGAATGTTGTTTTTGGAGCGAGCGGTTCATTTTGCAGAATGTCGCCAATAAAAGCATCGTGATTTTTAAGATTTTCTATAATTTTGTTGTAAGCATTTTTATTATTTTCATTCACATGGAGATTATAGCATTTTGAATTGAATATGAGCAACGCATCATTATGTGTCATGACGAAAAAAATTTGTAAAATGGATATTCCTGTGATAAAATATAATGGGTATTTTTAAAAAGAGGCACTGTTTTGACTGAACGTAAGCAGATTTTTTTCTTAGCAGGATTTTCGATTGTATTTATACTTATTTTTATGGCTATTGCCTTTATAATTGCCCCTTCTAATACATATTTTGGAAATAAAGAAGATTCAGAATCCGAAAAACAGGGCTCTTTGTATGTAATTATAGAAAAAAATCATTGCGGTTATGTTACTTATGATGAAAATAATAAGCCTGAAGGTTATGTAGTAAATTTACTTACAAAAATTGTTGACCGCGCTGGAATGAATATTGCTTTTGAAACTTTGCCATCGGATCAAGCGTTGTTAATGGTACACGAAGGTTATGGCGATTTGTTAATTTCGGACCGTTTGACAACAGAATATAGGAATGGCGATTTTCTTCTTACAACTCCAATTATCAATGATTCTTACGTCCTTCTTGGTAAACAAAAACCTAAATCTTTGGAAGATGTAGCTAATAGAAGGATTGCACTTGTTGAAAATCAATCTGAAAGTTTAAGTTACCCGATTTATTCAATTTTCTATGATACGATGGTTTATAGAAATTTGGATGAAGCTCTTATTGATTTGCAGAATAATGAATTTGATTATTTGTTCGGACGTTATTCCAGACTTGATGCTGGCTTAAAAAATCTTGGGAATTCTGATATAAAAGTTGTTTTTGCTATTGAATCTTGTCCGTGGGCTCTCGGTTTTTGTAAAAACAAGCCAGAATTAAAAAAAGAAATTGAATCAATCATGTTCCAGATGATGGCTGACAGAACTGTTGATAAGATTGAATCGGAATCTATAAAGTATTTGTTTGGTTCTAAAGTTTTCTTAAACAAGCAGCCGATTAATCATTGGATTATTGCAATTCTTCTTTTATTCATCTTTTTTGCTGTTCTTCTATTTTCTGTTCTTTATTTTGACAAAACAAAAAGCGATTATCAGAAAATATTTGACATTCTTTCGGAAGAGTATGAATCGGTTTTTCTTGTTGATGTAAAAACTGATAAAATCAAGAATCTGCGTGTAAACGGCTCTTATAACGAACATTTTGCCCGTAACGAAGAAGATTCCAATTTTTACCATAGAATTCAAGACGTAATTATTAAGAATATTTATAAAGATGATAAAGAATACGTTGGCAGAGCTTTTAATAAAAATGCCATTTTAAAAGAATTAAAAAAGTCAAACGTTTATTATATAAGTTACCGTGTTGTTTTTGAAAATATCATTCTTAATTATCAGGCAAAAATTGCAAGAACTTCGCGTGGTCCGTTAAAGAATTTTATTGTAGCAATTCGTTCTGTTACATTTGATTCAAATATTGATAGATTGCGCGATAATCAGATTCCTCTTGTAAATGTTTTGCTTTATGACTTTGAAGATGTTGCGTATTTAGATTTTGATACTGGAAATATTTCTCATTATAGATTTTCTGATGTTTTGGAAAAGAACATTCCATCCTGGCGTAACATGATTGATTACCGTAACAGAATTAATATGATAGTCGATAATCTGGTTTACGAGCAGGACAAAGTTTATTTTCTTGAAGAAACTAAAAAAGAAAATATTCTTATGCATTTAAAGGATAATCCGGTTTATTCAATTGATTTTAGAATTAAAACTGGCGAGAAAATTTTATATTATCAGTTAAAATTCATTTTAATCAGTCAGAATTTAAATTCGGTTGTACTTGGCTTTAGAAATATTGATTCGGAAAAACGAAAAGAACTTTCACAAAAACGAAATCTCGAAATGATTGAAGTTCTTTCTTCCGAATACGAATCGGTTTTCTATATTAATCTTGATACTGATTCTTATATTCCGTACCGTGTTGGAG
The DNA here is from genome assembly GCA_024680155.1 of Treponema sp. Classification (GTDB taxonomy): domain Bacteria; phylum Spirochaetota; class Spirochaetia; order Treponematales; family Treponemataceae; genus Treponema_D. Next base: position 12,222 of record JAILCM010000192.1, on the reverse strand, counting down.
AAAATCTTTTAAGACGATTTACAGCAATTTATAAAGCAATAATTCCTTATTCAGAATCGTGGAATTATTTTATAAATGAACTTGTTTACGAGCAGGATAAAACTGCAATGATTGAGCTTGGAGATATAAAAAATCTGAAAGAAAATCTTCAGCATGTAAGTTCTGTTAGTGAAATTTATCGTTCAATGGTTAATGGAAAACTGGAATATTTTAGCGCTAAATTTGTAAAAATTGATGATGAAAATCATACGGCCGTAATTCTTGGTATTAAAAACTGCGATGAAGAGATTCGTTATGAACGCGAAAAACAGTCCCAGCTTGAAAAAGCAATTATTGCGGCAGAAGTTGCAAACAAAGCAAAAACAACTTTCCTTTTTAATATGTCTCACGATATTCGTACTCCAATGAACGCGATTCTTGGTTTTACGGCAATGGCAAGACGAAATCCAGATGATAAAGAAAAAATAATGGAATGTCTTGAAAAAGTTGAAATTGCTGGAAATTATCTTCTTGAATTAATTGATGACATTCTTGATATGTCGCGAATTGAAAATAATAAAACAACCGTGGAACTTATTCCTGCAAATATTTACAATTTTTCAAATGATATGATTGAAATTATTCGTCAGCGTGCTGATGAGCAGAATATCATTTTTACAACAGAATTCAGCAACATTACCGAACCAAATATTTACGCGGATGTTCTTCATACAAATCAAATTTTATTGAACATTCTTTCTAATGCAGTTAAGTATACAAAATCTGGTGGAAAAGTTCATTTTAAGGTTGAACAAATTGAAACTACGATTATTAATGCTGCAAAATTCCGCTTTATAATTGCTGATACTGGAATTGGAATGAGCGAAGAATTTGTAAAACATATTTTTGAATCATTCTCGCGTGAAAAAAATACAACTTTGAGCGGCATAAAGGGTACCGGACTTGGAATGGCTATTACTAAAAAACTGATTGACCTTTTGGGTGGTACAATTGCAGTTGAAAGTAAAGTTGGTCGCGGAACTGTTGTTACTTTTGAGCTTACATACCAGATTGTTCATGATGATATTGAAGTAATGCAGGATGCTTCTGTTGAAATTGAAAACGTTACTCTTGAAGGAAAGCGCGTTCTTCTTGTTGAAGATAATGAACTTAACCGCGAAATTGCCCAGGATGTTCTTGAATCAGAAGGAATTGCGGTAGATATTGCGGTGGATGGAATTGAAGCTGTTGAAAAAATGGAAAAATCGGCTGATAATCCTTACAATTTTGTGCTCATGGATATTCAAATGCCAAGAATGGATGGATATACAGCTGCAAAGAAGATACGTGAACTTGAAAACAAAGCGGTTTCTAAAGTTCCAATCATTGCAATGACGGCAAATGCTTTTGAAGAAGATAAGAAAAAAGCTTTTGAAAGCGGAATGGATGCTCATCTTGCAAAACCAGTTGATATTCAAAAACTTATAAATACGCTTAAAAATTTTTCTAATAGATAGTATAATTTTGTAAATTGTTTGTAACTAAATATAAAAATGAATTATTTAATTTTTAAGGAGATTTGTTTTATGAAAAAGATTTTTATTGCAATTGCTGCTGCTTGTACAGTTTTATTTTTTACAGGATGTGCCAGTACGGTAAAAGTAGATGTAACTCGTCCTGCTGAACTTGATCTTAGAGGTGCCAAATCGGTTTCGGTACTTTCGTTTAAACCGTCGTCATCATGGTCGGGTTCTTATACACTTAGACTTGGACAAAGAGTTTCTGTTTTAGATTTTCTTGCTTTTCTTCTTGATGTTCCTAATTCTGATGAAGAGCGTTGTATTTACGAATTAAAAAATCAGCTTGAAAAAAGAATTATTAATTCCGGTTATCTTACGCTTATAAGTTCAAATGTTGTAGAAAAAGAACTTGACCGTGGAGCAGAAGTTTCGGCAGATGTTTATCTTGTAGGTCAGGTTACTCGTTTTGATGTAAAAGATAAAACAGAAGATCGACGTACCGAAAAAAATGGGAAATCATATTATTATAAAGAATATACACGCGAAGTTAATTTTGATTTTTACTGCCAGATTATAGACAGTGCAACAAATTCAATTCTTGGTTATAAAAAATTCAGCTATTCAAGAGAGTCATTTAAAGAAAGTAAAAAATCAGATTTACCTTCTGCTTACAGTATAATGGAAAATTCAATTAGTTCTGCTGTAAGTGATTTGATGCGTTCTCTTCAGCCATATACAATTACAAAAAGCCTGAAACTGCTTAAGCACAAAAGTGAAGCTATGAAAAATGCTGATACATTGGTAAAAAATGGCTTGATTACCGATGGTGGACGAGCATTCTTAAAAATTTACAATTCAACTGGACTTTTTGAAGCTGGATATAATGCGGCAATTCTTTTGGAAGCTCTTGGAAAATATGATTCAGCAGAAGAGCTTATGGAGAATGTTGCAAAGAAATCTGGTGAGAAAAAAGCTTATAATGCACTAAAGGATATTCGTAACGAAAAGCAATTGAATCAGAAACTTATGGAGCAGCAGGCATTACATGATGGCAAATCTTCTAGAAATAAAGAAAGCACGGATGCCATGGATGAATGGATGTCTGATTTTGATGAAGCTCCTGCACAGTTGAATTTTGATGATATTCTATGGTAGTTTCGCATGATTTAGTGTATAATTAAATTGTGATTTTATCTAATTTGGGCGAAATTAAAGCGGTTGCCTTCGATATTGATGGTACGCTTTACCATGAGGCAGAATTTAATTCTCTTATATTTACTCATTTTGTGCGTCATCTTGTCTTTTTTAGTCATTTTGGGCTTGTAAGAAAAGAGTTAAGAAAAAAAGATTTTTACGAAGATTTTGTTGGAACACAGGCCGAAATGATGGCAAAAAGAATGCACTGTTCCAAAGAGAAGGCTCAGGAAAAACTGGACAAAATAGTGTATTCGGGATTGAAAAATTATTTTACGAAGCTTGAACCTTGTGATGGGGCTCTGGATTTTATAAAGCGGCTTAAAGAAAATGGAATTAAGATTGCTTTGTTGTCGGATTTTCCTCCAGAACAAAAAGGGGATATTTGGGGAATAAAACAATACTGCGATTTGTGTATTGGTTCCGAAGAAATTGGAGGCCTAAAACCTTCTGAACATGTGTTTAAAACCTTGCAGCAAAAAATTGGTGTTCCTGCAGAAGAAATTTTATATATAGGAAATAATCACAAATATGATGTAGAGGGACCAAAAAAAACAGGAATGAAAGCGGCATGGTTTGTTCCTTCTAAAAAGCATTTAAAGGGTAAAAAAGCGGAGATGGCGGACATTGCTTTTTGTTCGTATAGAACATTGGAAAAAACTTTGTTCGGAAATGATAATTCTGAAAAATAAATCAAAACTGGGTGGGGAAATAAAAAGTGTTAGTATTAATCGCAATTCTGATTTCGGCAGTTATTTCTTTGGGAATTTCAATTTACTTTCATGAATTAGAAAAACGTAATAATCAAATTGAAAAAGTCCGTAAGTACGCAGATAAAAGGCAGGGTGAACTTGCTGAATATCATAAACAAATAGAAGAAAATGTCCGCATGCTGGTAAATGATTTAAAATCACAGCAGGATCAGGCAATTGCGGCAATAAAACGTTTTGAGCAGCAGAATAAAGAATTTAATGAAAAAGTTGCTTCTCTTGATGAAGATATTAAAGCTGTTCAGAAAATTCAAAATCAGATTAATTCTTATTCGTCTGCACTTTATGATTTAAATGAAATGACCAAGCAGGTTGAAGAAAACCTTAAACGTGTTGAGAAAGAAAGTGGAATTGTAAACACACTCACAAATCGTTTGGATAAGCAGCAGCAGAAAGTTGATTCTCTGGATAAACAGATTCCTCAAGTTTCGGATAATTTTGCAAAACATAATGCGGAACAGCTAAAAGCAATCGGCGCAACTTTACTTGATGAATACAAAAAATATGCAGACAAACTTGGAACTTCAATTCAGAGTGCAAAAATTGAAGCAGAAAAGGCTCTTACCGAAATTCAGCAGACAATTCAATCGGCATATTCTACGGCAGCGGCTAAAGCGGAATCTTTGGAAGAAACTGCATTCGAACATCTTAGTCAGCAGGCACAGGCTCGTTCAGATAATTACATAAAACAATTGAATGAAAAGGCAACTCAGCTAGAATCAAAACTTAATTCAATGATTAACGCTGCTTCTGATAAAATTGAAGATTCGTATAAAGGCACAGAAAATCATCTTGAAGAAGAAAGCAAAAAAGTTAATGCAAGAATTGATGAAAAAATCACTGAACTTAAAGGCATTTTTGACGAAAAAACAGCTCAGAGTGTTGCTCAATATAAATCACAGGAAGATAAGTTGATTGCGGATTTAAAAGAAAAACTTACTGCAATGAACGAACACTTTAACAAAAATATTGAAACACTTTCTGCAAACTATACTGCAAAAGTTCAGTCTGTTCACGATAAGTACCAGCAGCAGCTTGATTCAGTTGGTTCTAAAAACGATGGAATTATTGCAAAATTCGAGACCCGCTTTACCGACGATTACAATAAAATTAATCAGCGTTACGAAAAACAGATTATGGCAATCAGCGGAAAAAATAACGACAATTATGCCGCTCTTGAACAGAAATTCAATTCAGATTACGAAAAATTTGTTCAGAATTATACAAAGGCTTTTGATTCAGCAACAAATCTTAACAACAAAAAATTCAACGAATTCCACGAAAAATTTGTTGCGGAACATCAGCAGTTGCAGCAGGAATTTGAAACAGCAATCAATTCACTTTCAGCTGCAAGCACAGACCGCATGACGGCTTTTGAAAATCAGATTAATAGTGCGATCGACGAATTTGAAAATTCTTGTACCGAAAAAATGAATGCAATGAGTGGAATTTATTCAGAAGAAATTCAGCGCATTCACGATGATTACACAAATCAGATAAATAATCTTAACAATTCGTACGGAACTGAACTTTCGGATATGAGAAGCGGTTACGAAAATGTTGTTGCAAACTTTACCGGAACTTATACAAACGAAATTCAGAATCTTAAAAACGAGTATCTTGAAAAAATTGATGCTTTGCAGAATGAATGCAGTGGAAAAATCGATGGACTTGAAAATTCTTTACAGACAAAAATTTCTGATTTTGAAAAAGCAAGCCAGACTAGAATTGCAGATTTGCAGAGCGGTTACAACGAAGGTATAAAAGGTTTTAAGGAAGATTATGCGAGCCGGCTTGAACAGTTTGAAGCAACTTTTGGTCCAAAACTTAACGGCCTTGAAAATGATTATTCTGAACGAACTGCAAAACTTGAACAGAATATTCAGGAACTTAAAATGCGTTATGATTCGGAAGAAAGTGCGGTTCAGGCAGGTTTTGACGAGCGTTTGAAGGCTTTAGGTAATGAATATGATGCCCGAATAACAGACTTGGATGAAAAATATAAAAATGAGCTTGCGGGGCTGGACGGAAAATATACAAGCCAGCTTACGGATTTTGACGGAAAATATGCCGGTCAGATTGCAGAACTTGACGGAAAATATGCAAGTCAGATTTCTGGGCTTGATGAAAGATGTAATACTCAGATAGAAGGTATTGATCAAAAATACAATACTAAGATTTCTGGTTTGGATGACGCTTACACTCAAAAAATTGCGGCTTTTGACCAGGAGTTTAAACAGCGTGTTACAGCAATTGAAGAAGAAAGTAAGCAGAAAATTGCAGAGCTTAGAATGCAGCTTAATGAAGCCGTTGCAAAATGTAATGAAACAACGGAATTTTTGCGTAAGGATGTAGATGGAAATTCTAAAAGTCTTGAAACTATTCAGGGTGAGCTTGATTCTGAAATTGCAGAAATTCAGAAAAAATATGCGGAACTTTACCGCGATGCCCTTACCACTGCCGATACAAAAGAAGCAGAAGCAATTGAAGATTTTACAAAACGCGCAAATCAGACGGTAGATGAATATAGAACTTCGGTTCAGCAGCAGATTGATTCTTTGCAGCAGAGCTTAAATGAAAGTTTGGCTCAGATTAAAAAGCAGACTGGAGATTCGGTTGTAGAAGCTAAGAATTCAGTTGATGCATTAAATAAAATGTGTGATGAAATGAACAAAAAAACTTCTGCACTTGAGCCTGCAATCAATGAAAAGATTAAAAGTGTAAACGACAAGCTTGAAAACTTTAACAAAAATACGGATTCTAAGATTCAGGATTTTATGAAGGATTCAAATGCAAATTTGCAGGAATTTACAGACAAATCTGATTCACAGATGCAGTCATTTACAAAAGAGACGGAAAATCAACTGCAGGAATTTAAGGCTCAGACCGAAGAACGTCTTAATAATCTGAACAAGCTTATTACAGATTCAATAAAACAGTCTGCGGCAGAAAGTGAAGCCAAGCATTTAAACGTTCTTGAAGGAATTGAAGAACGCCTTGATATGTACAAACACGACATTGAGTACAAACTTGCGCAGATTCAGAATTCTGGTGCGGATGTTGATACTTTGGAGCGCAGTATTCGTTCGGCAATGCAGGAAGTTCAGAACCGCGTACTTGGTGATTTTGATTCATTTACTTCGGAACAGCAGAATCGTCATGCAGAATTTTCAAAAGCAATACGCGCAGATTCAGAAGCAATCGAAAATCGTCTTAAAGAGATTGACCGTTCGTTGGATGAACTTAAAGAAACTGCAACTGGCAGTATGACAGAAAAACTCAAAGATTTTGAAAATAGTTTTACGAATGCACTCGAAGCTAAAAACAGTCAGCTTGATAACGATGTTTCTGAATGGAAGCACAAAGTTGACCAGAAACTTACTGCAATTTCTAATAATTATGAAGATGCACGTAAACAGCTTGAAGCAGAATATCTTGAGCAGTTAAAAGCAAATGTTTCTGGAATTCAGACTAAAACCAACGAAAATTACGACAGACTTTCTCAGAATATTGAATCGGCAAAACAACAGGTTCAAACTGATATTGCAGGAATTCAAAAAACAATTGCAGATTTCCAGACTGAAACAAGAAACCGTGTTGCAACAATTTCGGAAAGTTCAGATTCAGAAATTAAAAAGGAAATTGAACGACATATTCAGCTTGTTCAGAATGACGTTAATTCAATTCAAGATAAGATTCTTAAAGACCTTAAAGAATTTGAAAATCAGATTCACGAACAGCAGGAAACAGGAACTTCTTCTATTGATGCGGCTCTTGCAGAATTCAATACGTGGAAAAGTCAGCTTAAAGGCCAGCTTGATGAATCTCGAAATCTGTTTAATCAGGAACTTGATGGTTTCAAAACTTCATCAACTGCAAAACTTGAAGAAGAACGTCAGACTTTGGATAAAAATCTTTCGGTTTATGTTTCGGCAATTCAAAATGACCAGAATCAGATTAACGAAAAAATTGCGGAACTTGAAAAACGAACCGGAGATTCAGTTAAAGAATACGAGCAGCGTTCAGAACAGATTCTTAATCAGCTTAAAGAAATGTACACCCAAATGCTCAACGATACTCAGGAGCGTGTAAAAGTTCAGAATGCGGATACGGCTCAAAATCTTGCTCAGCTTAAAAAAGATATTCAGACGGCTTCGGAGCAGAACAGGGCAAATCAGGCACAGTTTGTACTTAAAATGCAAAATGATGCAAATGATATGCAGGTTCGTATGAGCGAGCTTACAAAAGAACTTCAGGCAATTCGTCAGAATATTCAGTTGTATGATAAAGCTGACACAATGAAAAAAGAACTTGATGAAAAATTGCAGAATCTGGGTAAATCATTTGAACGAATTGAAGATTTTGAAAATACTGCGCGTAAGCTTGATGGAAATTATAATTCAATCGTAAAAATGAACAACGATATGGGAACTCAAATTGCAAATTTTGAATCCCAGCAGCAGAAAATTACAGGACTTGAACAGCAGTATACAAAGGTTCTTAATTTTGCTAACTCAATTCAGTCTAGAATGCAGGAACTTACAACAACTTCGGATAACATTTCTACAATGGAAGTTGCCGTTCGCGATTACAAAGACAAGCTTGAACAGATTTCGCAGCAGTACGAACGATTGGAAAAGAAAGATGAAGTGATTAACCGCGTTCTAAAAGACGTAGATACTTCTTGGAAAACGCTCAAAGATTTGGAACAAAAACTTGCTGATTGTTCACGCCAGATTACGGCTCTTCCTCAAGAAATTAAGGAACTTCACAACGATGTTGACAGACTTTTGCAGAATGGACCAAAGATTACAGATGCCGCTGCAAAACTTTCTAATTTGGATTCCGTGCTTTCCGAAACTGAAAAGAGAATCAATTCTTTGAATTCGGCTCAGGAAGGAATTAAGCGTACTGAACTTGATATTCATCAGCTTAAACGCGATGTAGACAGTAAGTTTAATGTGTTGCAGCAGATTACTAAAGAAGAGCTTGCGAAAAATCCAAGTCCAAAAGATTCTGGAATTACACCGCAGCAACGAGATACAATCCGCCAGTTAAAGAGACAGGGCTGGAAAGTTGATGAACTTGCAAAGCGCTTTGGCAGAACTGAAACTGAAATTGAGCTTTTGCTTGAGTTGCCGGATTAAACGAGATGTTTGGATCGAATCCGAAAATGACATGGTGCATTGTCATTGCCGTACTTGAATATGGCAATCTATTTTGACATCAGACAGGAAGCGTAAGCTATAACGGCATCGCTTGTACCGACCGGTGGAAGTTTTTCACCGGTTTTTGCTTTAACGAATACTTGTTCTGGTTCAACTTGTAAAATTGCGGCAATTGAATTTATAACCTGCTGGCGGTATGGAATAAACTTTGGTTTTTCCAGCAAAATTACGCAATCAAGGTTTTCGATTTTCCATCCTGCTGCGTAAACTTTTTTCATAACGGTTCTTAGAAGTTCTGCGGAATCTGCGTCTTTCCATTGAGGTTCTTCTGGAGGAAAAAACGAGCCTATATCGCCGAGCCCGCTTGCACCCAAAATTGCATCTGTAATTGCGTGAAGAAGTACGTCGCCGTCAGAATGACCGTCTTCGCCTTTTTCAAATGGAAGTTCTACACCGCCAAGAATAAGTTTTCGTCCTGGAATGAGTCTGTGTAAGTCGTAGCCTAAACCGGTTCTAATCATGAGGGGGCTCCTGTGAGTGCTTGTGTATTGAGGGCGCTGATGTTATTTTGTCGAAGAGAATGTGCTGCCTGAATAAGGTTCTGTGTGGTTGTAGTATTGTCTACATTTTGCAAGGAGGGTTGATTTTGTGTTGATACAAGGTCTTGTGGGTAAGTAATTTTTTTGTTTTGCGGATTTCCCTGCGTGATTTTTACTTTGCCAACAAATTTTCCCCAGATTTCAGTGTCGTCGGTGTATTCGGTTGGTTCTTTTGCGGCTGTTGCGTGTGCTGTGTAAAGACGGCTGAATTCAAAAGCCTGTGGTGTCTGAATGCAGATTAATTCTTTGCGGACAAGGTGAGTTTTTATGAAACCGTTTTCGTCAATTTGTTTGATTGTGTCGGTTGGCGTAAAACCTGGAGCTGCAGCACCAAATTCAATAGCGGCGGAAGTTGTTGTAAGGATGTCTTCCGGGGTTATGAAAGGGCGGGCTCCGTCGTGGATTAAAACGTAATTGGGTGTAGAGTAATCGTTCAAAAATTGTAGTGCATTGAAAATTGATTTTTGTCGGGTGGAACTACCGGTTACAAAATTAAGAGTGCAATCTTTTGGAAGCAAATAGTTTTTATCACAAAAAAGAGCCTGTTTTGTCTGTTCTTCTGTTCCTGCGGGAATTGTTATTACAAGATTTGTTAGTTTGCCAAGAGAGTTTTGTTCGCTTGAAAAAGCCTTTAAAAAAGCTACAGCACAGTTCGATAAAACCGTGCCGCTATTAAGAGGGAGAAATTCCTTTTTTTTACCGCCCATCCTTACCGAAGAACCGGCGGCTGTAATTATAACTGCAATCTTTTTTGCAGTAGAATTATTAGAATTCTTCTTCGTCGTCAAAGTCGTTATCAGCATCCATTTCATTGTCTGCAGAATCGTCAATGTCGTCTTCATCCTCGCCGTCAGAATCGCCTTTTGCAGAAGATGATTTTTCGTCAACGTCATCCATTAAGTCATCATCTTCGTCATCATCAAGCTGGATAATGTGCTTAATTTTTGAAACTGCTCCAGGTGGTTCAAGCTTTGTATGAATTTCGGCTTCAACATCTTTTACGTTTCTTCCAAGAGCATAAGAAATTTCGTCTTCAAGAAGCTTTTTGGCAGAATCGTAGAGCTTACGTTCAAGAATTGGAAGTTCCTTAACTTTGCTACGGTTATAAAGACAGCGAACGATTGTTGCAATATCTTTTACTGTACCTTTTTTAAGAAGGTCAAGATTCATCTGGTAGCGTAATTTCCAGTCTGAAGTAATAGGTTCAAATTCATCGGAAAGAAGATTTAAAGCTTCCTGTGCTTCTTCAGCAGAAACAATCTGACGGATTCCAAGTTCATCAGCTTTGCTAACAGGCACCATAACAATCATGTCTGAAGCTTCGATGTAAATTTTGTAATAAAGGATTTTTTCTTCTTTAAACTGTTTTTCAAAAATTTCCTTTACTACGCCAACACCCTGACTTGGGTAAACAACTTTTTGTTCAATGTTGAATTTTGTATCCATATGTAAAAGATATTATATCACATTTTTGAAGATTGTTCAAATCTGGATTTTATTTGTTCGTGGTGTTTTATTGAGTGTTTTTTTGTGGTATAATTTATTTTATGAATTTAAAGAGTGAATTTATTAATGCTGTTCTGATTTTTTGTTTATTGGCTGGATTTGGGCTTATTTCCTGTAAATCGGTTCCAGTTGTTGAAGAAGAAAAATTTCATGCGGCAAGTTCTCTTGAAGATTTAGTTGGAGTTTGGGAATCGGCAAATGGTGAATATGAGTACCCGTTTGTGCTTGAAAATAAAAAATATATTCGAATTGCAAATGCGGCAACTGATGATACGGAACTTTGGAATGATTATGCGGCAACTCATGGTATAAATTTTGATGTTTTATGGAAAAAGCGTTTTTCGTATTTGCAGTATGTTTATGTGCCGGATGGCTATGTTGACCGTATTCCAATTTCTGATTCGCATGGAACTGAATATGGAAGAAAACTTGAAATTCGAGATGGACGAATTTTTTCGCGGCTTGAAATGCTGGTTCCAGAAAAGATTCTTGTTACAAATCTTCGTTTTTTTATGTTGAATGAAAATGAATCTGCTTTTAAAGAAGACGGCGTTTTTCATCTTGCATCTGATGTTTTAACGGATTTAACTGCGGACGGAACTGTTTTTGTAAAGAAAAATTCTCAAAGCGGGCAGGGCGGTTTGTGATGAAAAGATGGCTGTTGATTTTATTAGCTCTTTTAAATTTTGTTCCGCTTGGGGCTCAGGAAATTGGTCTTGTACTGGCTGGCGGTGGCGGAAAGGGCGCGTATGAAGTTGGCGTTTGGAAAGCTTTAAATGATTATGGAATTGCTCAAAAAATAACGGTAATCAGTGGTACGAGTGTTGGCGGGTTGAATGCGGCTTTGTTCAGTGTTTTAAAACCCGAAGAAGCTGAAAAAATCTGGCTGGAAGAAGTGCCGCAAAAGTTGAAGGTTGGCGGACAGGAACTTTCAATTTCGCAGGAAGGGCTTACTCAGATTATAAATACAATTCCGCTAAAAATGCTACAGAAAAATTATCCCGAAGTTTATGTAACGGCGGTTCGCGACAAATTTATGATCGCAAAATTGTTTACTAAGCCAAAGGTTGGTGAAGGGGCGTTCCGTTTTAAATTGAATGACAGACGTGTGGACGAAATGCGGAAATATCTGCTTGCTACGTCGGCATTCCCGGTTTTGTGTTCGCCGGTTTGGATTGATGATGATGAAGGCGGCCACAATTACAGTGATGGCGGAAACGAACTTGTCGGTGGTGATAATATTCCGATTGATCCAGTTATAGAAAATTACCCTAATATAAAAAAGATTATTGTCGTTTATCTTTCTGATAAGGAACATACAAAGCGTAGAATTAATGTAAAAAATTATGATTCAATTGAAATTACGGAATTGTACCCAAGTATAAATATTTCTGGTGATGGTTTTTGGGAAGGTCTGATTGACGGAACTGCAAATTTTTCTTACGAACGCATAAGTTTTCTTATAAAAACCGGCTACAGCGATACG